>CANORX010000023.1 GCA_947569225.1 uncultured Clostridia bacterium | reverse complement strand
CACATCAAACAAAAACATAAATGATATGATTAACGAAATAGAAGAGTTAGATGGAATTGACTTTGCATTATCATTCAGTAAATTAGAAAGCATAGGAATATCAAAAGAAATACTAAGTGATGAAATAATAAGCATATTTGAAAGTGATAACTACAAAATGATACTAATAAACTCACTATATGAAATAGCAAGTGACGAATTAAACGAACAAGTAAGTGACTTAAACAACATAATAGACAAATACGATCCAAATGCAATACTAGCAGGAGAAGGACCACTAATGAAAGACCTAGTAAGCATAACTGACACAGACTTCAAAAACGTAAATGCATCAAGCATAATTTGTATATTAATAATAATGTTTATAGTACTAAAATCAATAAGCCTACCATTACTACTAATAAGCGCAATAGAATTTGCAATATTCATAAATATGAGTATACCATACTTTAGTGGAATAGAATTACCTTTTGTAGCGCCTATAGTATTAGGAACAATACAACTAGGAGCAACAATAGACTATGCAATATTACTAACAACTACATACATAACACATAGAAAAAAAGGAACACCAAAAGAATTAGCAATAAAAGAAACACTAAAAACAAGTGTAAATTCAATATTAGTAAGTGGACTATGTTTCTTTGGAGCAACATTTGGAGTAGGAATATATTCAAAACTAGAAATGATAAGTTCGCTATGCACACTAATATCAAGAGGTGCAATCATAAGTATGATAGTAGTAATATTCATATTACCATCAATTCTACTAATATTTGACAAACTAATAATAAAAACAACATTAGGATTTAAAAAAGAAGGAGAGACCAAAATGAAAAATAAAATACAAAAATTAGCTTGTAGCACTTTAATAATATCACTGTGCCTATATAGCTTTCCATTATATGCACTAACCAAAGAAGAAACAGTTTATGTAAACTTAAACAGTGATGGAAGCATAAACAAAACAACAGTAAACAATCACTTAATAAATAATAGTAACGAAAACACAATAATAGAGAGTACAGACTTAACTAACATAACAAACCTAAATGGTAACGAAAAATTCACAAAAGAAGAAAACATAATTAAATGGGAATTTAATGGAAATGACATATACTACCAAGGAGAATCTAACAAAGAATTGCCAATAAAAATAAACATAAAATACTACCAAAATGATGAAGAAAAAGAACTAAGTAGCATATTAGGACAAAGTGGTAACTTTAAAATACAAATAATTTACACTAACACTGACGCACACAATGTAAACATAAATGGAAAAACAGAAAAACTATACACACCATTTCTAGTAACAACTGGACTAATCATAAAAGGAGAAGAAAATAAAAACATAAATGTTAATAACGGCAAAATTATCAACAATGGTCGAGACAACATAATAGCATGTTTATCAACACCTGGATTATATGAAAGTCTTAAAATAGAAGAATTAAAAAACATGAATGAAATAACTATAGAATTTGAAAGTCAAAAATTTGAATTACCAAGCATATACACAATAATAACACCAAAAATAATAGACAAAGAGGACTTAAAAATATTTGATTCAATGGATGCACTATATTACAAAACAGAAATACTAAAAAAATCGATAGACGAAATAGAAGAAGGCGCTAAAACCTTAGAAAATGGTGCAGAAAAATTAAACGAAGGAACAATACAAATATATGATAATCTAGAAAAAGTTGTAAATAGCTTAGAAGAACTAAACAAAGGAGCCAGTAAGTTAGATGAAGGATTAAAAGAAATACTAAAAAATTTAGAAAACACAAAAACACTATTAACAGGACTTAACATTACAGACTTACAAACACTAATTAAAGCTAATGAGCAAACTATCAACACATTATCAACAATAGATCCTGTAACAAATGCAAGCATAATAGAATTATTAACAAAAAATAATGAAGCACTAACAAAAATCTTAACACTTACTAACAAAATAGACGTAGTTATTAACACTCTAGAAACATACTTAAAAGCACTAGAAACTGGAAGTGCACAAATATCTGATGGCACAAAAAATCTAAAAGAAGGAGTACAAATACTAAAAGAAAAAACCAAAGAACTAAATAATGGAATAAACGCACTTTATAATGGAACAAAAGAATTACACTCAGGAATAGAAACCTATAATAAAGAAGGAATAACTAAAATAACATCTATAATAAATGGAAAAATAAAAACCACACAATCAAAAATAGAAGCATTAATAAACCTAAGTGAAGAATATGAAACATTTACAATAAAAAATAAAGACACATTAAACTCCACAAAATTTATACTAAAAGTAGATGGACAAAAAATAACTGAAAAAAAAGAAATAACAAAACCAAAGGAAGAAAAAACAACACTTTGGACAAAAATAAAAAATTTATTTAAATAAAACTAATTAAAAGTAAATACGAAAAACATTTACTTTTTTTCTTTAGCCTATAACAAAACGAAACATCTTGAATAAAATACTAAGGGAGGCTAAAAAATGCTAAACATAACACTTTTAAAAAACATACTAATAATATCCATGGCTAGTAGTATAATATCAACATCATTAATACAAAGACTTAAAGAAGCGTTCAAAAAAAGAAAATACATAGTAATAAAAAGCTTTATAATATCGATGTTAATAGGAATATCATTCTCATACTGTTTCACTAACATATCATTTATAAACTCACTTTGGGTAGGACTCATAAGCTTTATAGGAGCAGATGCAATATATAAAGCATTTGAAGACAAAATATTTGCCTCATTTAGTTCCTTAGAAAATGTTATATATATAGAAAGGAATGATTTAAAATGATATTAAAATACCCTGTAAACTATATAGCTATAACTGGGTATTACAAAAAAGGAATACATAATGGTTTAGACTTAGGATGGTCAAATTCACACGGTGGCATGAACCAACCAATATACGCTCCTGCTGATGGAGTAGTCGTAAACGTAAGAAGTGACTATGACAGAACTGACACAAGTGGAGGATCATATGGTAACTACATAAAAATAAAACATAATGACAGAATATCTACACTATGTGCGCATATGAAATATGGAAGTGTAAACCTAAAAATAGGCGATCAAGTAAAACAAGGAGAACAAATAGGATTAATGGGTGCAACTGGACACGCTAATGGAAATCATGTACATTACGAAGTATTTTTAGATAGTACAAAAGTAAACCCAGAAGAATACACATACGTATTTCCTGACCAAACAGTATCAACAAATCCTTCGGCAAGCAAAGGACTATTATATTACACACCTGCGCCAATACCAGATCCAACACCAAATCCAGAACCTATACAAGATGAAAAAGATAAAACAATAGAAGAACAAAAAAAACAAATACAAGAACAGGAAGACAAAATAAATTTATTAAATAAAGAAATAATCTCACTAAAAGAACAAATTAACGAAGAAGAAAAATACATATTCACATACCCTGTATTAAAAACATCTCTATATGAAATAAAACTAAACGAAGGAGAAACACTATTGATAAAAAATTAAACAGAAATAACTTCTGTTTTTTTAAATATGTAAAACAAATCTTTACATGTTTAAAAATCATTTAATTACTGATATAATAAAACTAAGAATAGAAAGAGGAACAAAATGAAAAGAATTATAAAGAGAATAATAATATACATATTACTTATAATAATATTAACATCTTTAGGAATAATAGGACTAAAAAATCAGCCATCAGACAAAATAGAAGAAAGCATACTTAACAAAGAATACTTTAGATATAACACAAACAAAGGAACACACGACAAAATAAAAATATCAGAAAAAACAATTGAATACGAAGGAGACAAAATAAACCTTAAAAATTGTAAAAACTATAAATACACAGAAGCAACTGGAATAATAAAATTTGATTGCAACAAAGAAATAAGACTAATAACATATAACAAAGAAAACGAAGCAATAATAATAAACACAAACGAAGAAAACCTGTACTTTTATTTAGACAAAGAAAAATCATTACTTAGTGAATTCCAAAGAAGATATCAAATGACACTAGACTCTTACAGAATCGAAGGAGAAGAAAAACTAAAACAAATAGAAATAGACAACAACAAATTAAAAGAACTATCAGAAAAAGAAGAAAAATCCTATATCTATATAAAAAGTAAAAATTGTAAAAATGAATGTTCATTATATAACAAAGAATTCATGAACTTTACTAATAGCAATAACAAATATTATTTAAACGGACTTAATATAACAAGTACAGACATAACAGAACTATCACAAAAATATCCAAACATACCTATAACATTAGACACATTTGAACAAACATCACCTATAGTACTTATCATAAATAACAAATCTTTACAAATAATAAAAATAAAAGGAAATGGTTTTGATTACAGTAGTTATAGAAACTATGCAGAAACAATGGAGGGACAAAATGAGTAGAATAACAAATAAAGAAATAAACAACTTAGACAAATACTTTAGACTATCAAATTATTTATCAGTAGGACAATTATATTTAATGGACAATCCATTACTTAAAAGAAATCTTGAACTTACTGATATAAAACCAAACGTAGTTGGGCACTGGGGAACAGCACCAGGACAAAATTTCATATACACACACTTAAATAGAATAATAAAAAAATATGACTTAAACATGATATACATCTCAGGTCCAGGTCATGGAGGCCAAGCAGTAGTATCACATACATACATTGAAGGCTCATATGAAGAAAAATATCCAAACATAAAAGCAAATGAAGAAGGATTAAAAAAACTATTCAAACAATTTAGTTTTCCTGGAGGAGTATCATCACATGTCGCGCCAGAAACCCCAGGATCAATAAATGAAGGTGGAGAACTAGGCTACAGTCTAGCACACGCTTTTGGGGCGGTATTAGACAACCCTGACTTAATCGCAGCCTGTGTAATAGGAGATGGAGAAGCAGAAACTGGCCCACTAAGTGCATCATGGCAAATAAACAAAATAATTAATCCTAAACTAGACGGAACAGTATTACCAATACTACACCTAAATGGTTACAAAATAGCTAATCCAACTATACTAGCAAGAATACCAAAAAAAGAATTAATAGCTTACTTTCAAGGATTAGGATGGAAACCATACTACATAGAAGGTGACGACCCAAAAAAAATGCACAAAAAAATGGCCAAAATATTAGATGACATAATAGAATGCATAAAAAAAATAAAAGAAGAATCCAAAACTCATTCATTCAGACCATTTTATCCTATGCTAATATTAAGAACACCTAAAGGATGGACAGGCCCAAAAGAAGTAGAAGGAACATTTAAAAGCCATCAAGTACCTATAATAGTCAATAAAGAAAATGAAGCCAACGTACCACTTCTAGAAAAATGGTTAAAAAGTTACAAACCAAGTGAACTATTTTACAAAGATGGATCAATAAAAAAAGAAATAAAATCACTAGCGCCTTCTCTAGACAAAACAATGGGAGCTAACAAAATAGCAAACGGAGGAGTACTATTAAAAGAATTAAAAACCCCTGACATATATGACTATGCTATAGAAATACCAAAAAAAGGTGAAGTTGAAAAAGAAGACATGAGACAACTAGGACTATACATAAGAGATTTAATAAAACTAAACGAAGAAAACAAAAACTATAGAATATTCGGACCAGACGAAGCCTTATCAAACAGACTAAATTATGTGTTTGAAGCAACTAACAAAAAATGGGGCACAAAAATAATAAGAAAAGATGAACTCTTAAACAAAGATGGAAGAGTAATAGATGGATTACTATCAGAACACGTATGTGAAGGAATGCTAGAAGGATATTTACTAACTGGAAGACATGGATTCATACATAGTTATGAAGCCTTCTCAAGAATAATAGACTCAATGATAAGCCAACATGCAAAATGGTTAAAAGTAACAAAAGAAATACCGTGGAGAAAAGAAATTAGCTCACTAAATATAATACTATCTTCCCATGTATGGCAACAAGACCATAATGGATACACTCACCAAGATCCTGGTTTAATAAATCACATAATAACAAAAAAATCCGACATAGTTAGAATTTACTTACCATTTGATGCCAATACTCTAATATCAACCTTCGACCACATAACAAAAACAAAAAATTACATTAACGTCGTAGTAGCATCAAAACACAAAAGACCACAATGGCTAACTATGGAAGAAGCCGTTGAACATTGCAAAAAAGGATTAGGAATATTTGAATGGGCAAGCACAAATAAGGGAAAAAATCCAGACATAGTATTAGCATGTGCAGGAGACACACCGACAGTAGAAGTATTAGCCGCAGTTAGTATACTAAAAGAAAAATTACCAAAACTAAAAATAAGAGTAGTTAACGTAGTAGACCTAATGAGATTAGTATCTAATGACAAACATCCACATGGGCTAACAGATGAAGAATATGACAAAATATTTACAAGTGATAAACCTATAATATTTGCCTTCCATGGCTATCCTAATGTAATACATGAACTAACATATAACAGAAATAATAAAGACTTACATGTAAGAGGGTATAATGAAGAAGGAACAATAACTACACCATTTGACATGAGAGTACAAAACAAAATAGATAGATATCACTTAATATTAGATGTAATAAACTATGTACCTAAACTAAAAAAAGAAACCGAACTAAAAGAATACTGTGAAACTATGCTAAAAAAACATCATGATTACATAAGAAAAAATGGAAAAGAAATAAGTGTAGTATCAAATTGGAAATGGAAAGAATAACTCAAATAATGAGTTTTTTCTTTATTTAAAAATGAAAAATAAAAACTTGAATAATAATTGTTTACTTTTTTTTCTATTAAATGATATACTTATAAAGCTGATAATAAATTAGCAATCTAGGGAGGTAATAAATATGACAAAAAAAACAAAAAAAAGATTAGCCGCAGTATTGGCAAGTTTATTAGTTATAACAAGCGCTTGTAGTTACTCACAAAATAAAACTCAAAACTCAAATTCTAATAGACAAGATACTATAACTGAACAAAAAGGATTAAGAAAAGAATTAGATATTCTAGGAGTAGAAATACCTGAACAAGAATATGAATTAATCAAAACTGACTATAAAATAAATGATGATGACACACACACTATAATAAAAACATATCAACTTGGTGAAGAAATAAAAACTGAACAAGATATAAAATCACATTCATATACTACTTGGAAAGAAATAGACGAAACAACAGAAGCTTTAACATGTATATGTGGTAAAGAATTACTAAAAACAACAGAAATATCAGAAGAAAAACAAGAAGAAAATACATTAGATACACTAAACATTACAGAAGAAACTAATAATAACACTTTAAAAGAAAACAAAACACCAGAAGAAATAATAGAAACTATTAAACCAGAATTCAAATTAGACAAAGTTTCTTATGAATACAATAATAATGAAACACACATAGTAACAAAAACATATAAAAATGAAGAAACAAACGAAACAAAAGTAGAAACAACAGTTGAAAAATGTAATTTAACTGATTGGAAAACAAATGGTAACAATCAAATGATTACAGAATGTCTAACATGTGGACATAAAATAACAAAAAGCATAGAAACTGAACACAATTTTATTAAAATAAAAGAAGAAGTAGTCTCAAATAATGATGGAACTCATAACATAATCACAACATATGTATGTCCAAGAGACAATGAAATGAAAACTGAAACTAAAACAGTAAAATGTTCTTACACACACAAAGGGAACATGTCTGAATGCATAAAATGTGCATACAGGACAAAAAAAACATACGATTATAATTACAACAATGACCATAATGACTATAATGATTATAATGACAATAATAACAATGATAATATTGAATCACATATACACAATTTTATCAAAGTTAGTGAAGAAATAATTTCAAATAATAACGATACTCACTCAATAATAACAACTTACAAATGTACTAGTGATAATGAAACAAAAACTACTACAGAAATAAAAGATTGTATATTTGGAGAATGGATATTAAGTGAAGACAAGAAAACTCTAACATCAAAATGCCAATTTTGTGATAACACTAAAACAAAACAAAATGAAGAAGCACATGAACATGAATATGTAAAAGATAGTGAAAAATATGTATCTAACAACAATGGAACACACACACTAATAACAACATACAAATGCACAAGCGACGACGATATAAAAACAGAATCAGAAATAAAAGACTGCAAATTTGGAGAATGGGTATTAAGTGAAGACAAAAAAACTTTAACATCAACTTGTCAAAACTGTGGATACACTATATCTAAACAAAATATAGTAGAACACATACATAACTATGTGAAAATTAATGAAAAAATAACATATAACAATAATGACACTCATACAAAAACAATAACATATAGATGCCAAGCAGATGGAGACACTAAAGTAAACTCTTCAACAGAATCATGTAGTTTTGGTAGCATAGTTTTAGAAAATGTTGAAGGCGTATTAAAAGAATATAAAATATGTTCAAAATGCAATGGAAAAAAATATATAAGAGACCATGTACACTCTAATCCACCTATAGACTTACAATATAACATAATAGGTGGAAACGGAGACAACACACATAGCCTAAAAGGAACATATAATTGCACAATATGTAATGAAGAAATAGAAGACATAAAAAATGAACCTTGTGATAACACTACAACTGGATATGAAATATTTAGTGAATATAACTCATACAATGAACATGACAGAATAGGAACATGTAATACATGTGGATATGAAAATAAAATTAGAGAAGCATGCACTAAAATTGGAGAAATGAAATACATAAAAATAGGACCATACACATATGAATACTATAATTGTGAATTTTGTAACGGATATGTTGACAGATTTGAGCACACTACTCACACTTTTGGTGAATGGGAAATGAATGATGATTACCACATAAGATACTGTGGTTGTGTAGAAGCAAGAGAAGAAGGAGAACATCAATACACATACGAAGAAGACCCAGATAACTCATACAATCAAAAAGCAACTTGTGATATATGCGGATACACAAAAAACGTATTAAATCACACACACTTACCACATGGCATGGGTCTTATGGACTTAATCGAAACTGATGAATATAAAAGCGGTAATGTAAGCCGTAGTCAAGTTCCAAATCCAAATCCAGCACCTGATGCTTATTGCTCTGCATATGAAGTAATATGCCCAACATGTAATACAAAATATCTAATAGAATATAATCACTCTTTTGTAAATGGAGTATGTACAAGAAAAGGATACTGTGGTGGAATGATAGATCCAAATTATGTACCTGAACTACCAAGTGATGAAATACTAGATGATAATAATATAAATTCAGATACTTACCTTGAAAATGATTATCCTGAAGAAGAAATAACGCGTAAACTAACAATAAATAGTTAAAACAATTATTCAAAAAAAGAGAAAAAGCATTTAATATACTAGGAAATGAAAAATTTCCTAAATAAAAGTATAAAGTACTTTTCCTCCTTAAAAACTTTTAAATAAATAAAAACACTTTTGTCTAAAAAATTTAAAAATAAAAATACAACTCCCTTAATAGGGAGTTTTTACATAGAAAAAAGAAACTTTATTAAAAGCTTATCTTTAAAGACTTATCACTTTTTAAAGTTTCAGTAAATTCTACAATATCCATTTCATCTTCATCGCTAAATTTATACACATGAAGACTAACCTTTTCATAATTACCAAAAATCGAACGATTAGTCGCCATTAAATCAAGTATAGCTTCCCTTTGTAAAGGAGTAATAATTTCCTTATAATTATCTGGAAGCATAATAATACAATATGATACATTTCGGCCTTTTTTTCATTCTGTAATATGATGTTGTTTGTTTTTTGGAATTTTATTTATTTTT
>CANORX010000022.1 GCA_947569225.1 uncultured Clostridia bacterium | reverse complement strand
TAGAAGATGAGTAGTGTTAAATTATTAAATAAAGAAAAATTAGATATGATGTTTAAAGATTATCCTTTATATTCACAAGAGCATATAGAAGATAAAAAAGTAATACTTGAAATATTTATCCCACATCAAAATATGTATTGGTTAATATTAGAGGGTAATCGTGAAAATGATGATTTTATTTTCTTCGGTTATTGTCATATAACTGATAGTGAATTCGGATATGTAAGCTTTAATGGGCTTTATAATTTAGATTATAGTTTGGAGTTTAATTATTATAAAGAACCTATTTCTTTAAATGAATTGAAAGCTAAATATGAGGAGGAATAAAATATGTTAAACCAAGTTGTAATGGTTGGTAGATTATTAGAAAAACCAGAAATTAAAGAATTGGAAAATGGAAAGAAAGTTGGTACTATTACTTTAATAGTACCAAGATGTTACAAAAATGAAGATGGAGAATATGAAAAAGATTTTATTGATTGTATGTTATGGAGTGGTATTGCTGAAAACACAGCTGAGTATTGTAATAAAGGAGATGTTGTTGGTGTTAAAGGTAGAATTGAAACTATTATAATTGATAAAGTTAAGCATACTAATGTAATTGCAGAAAAAGTAACATTTTTATCTAGTAAAGTAAAAGATGAATAGTATATAAAACTTTGTATCGGCTAGTAGTATCTATTATATAATTAGAATTGGTGGTATGTATTATGAGAAGTCAAGCATTGTTCTATAATTATGAGAAAGAAAAAAAGATAACTTCTTCTTTTGTTAATCATATAAGGAGCATAAGCATTAATAAAACGGTATTATACTTGAGTTGTGTTAATTCTAAAGAATATCTATTAAACAAGTATAAAGTGTTAAATAGAGAGAATATAACTGTAATAAATGATACTTCCCTATTACTTGAAGATATAGAAAAATACATACTCCAGTATAATCCAAAGTATGTATATGTTGATTATTTTATAATGGTTGATGGTTACCATATTAAAGTTCAAGGAAAAAAACTTCATTATATGAGGAATATGCTCGAGGATTTAGAAAGCAAATATAATGTAGTTATGTTAATAGCTCTTAATAAAAGATGAAGAAAAAGAAAAAATCATAAATTTATAGGTTCTATATTTTTCTATGAGTTTATGATTTTTTTTCGTTCCATATTGATAGATGAGCTTCATTCACTAATTCTACAAATCTATCTGGTTTCTCAATCGGTTTGTAAACAAGCTCTTGAAAAGTCCTTGTCTTTTTAGGAATTTCTATAATATCATTTGTAATAATTCCACTAAAAATTTCTTCTATTGTTATATTAAAAACTTCTGCATAAGCTCTTGCTATTGGAAGAGTTAATGTTCTTTTACCGTTTTCAAGTTTTGATATTATCTGCTTACCATATTCACCTGTCATATCAAAAGGTACTTTATCTTGAATTTTTTTTGCTAATTGTGATTGTGAAAGATTGTTATTATTTCTAATATTTTTTAAGTTCATTGCTATTTGTTCTTTAGATTGTGTTATTTCATCATTACTCATATTATCACTCCAATTTCATCTCAGTTAAATAAAATTTAATAAAGCATATTGTAACATAAAATATTTTTAAATAAAAGGTTGAAAAAAAAGCAACTTAAATGTAATTAATTGTAAGTAATTGGTTGCTCGGATTTCAACTTTTTTAACGTGGAAAAATAAAGGATAATTTTTGTTGACAGCGAAAACTGTCAAATATTTAAAATAGTGGGAGGTGATAAAATGACTAATGTTATTCCAGGAAGACTACCTAGAGAAGAAACATTTTTAAATGAAAATGAACTTGATACAGATAATATTAGTTTATTCAATGGCAATGAAAACAGCGAAGAAAATTTTGGGAATGAATTTTCTAAGTTTATGCAAGAATATACTGATGTATTGAAGTATAATGTTGAATATTCTGGGATAGTTAAAAGATTTGCTAAAGGCTATACTAGTAAAACCAAAAAACCAATTTTTATTATTTTGGTTAGTATTACAAAAGGAGTAATAACACCAAAGGAAGTAAAAGTCGAATTTGTTCTAGATAAAAGCAATCAAGAATATCTAGATTATAATTTTGGTAAATTGAAAAGAGCTCTTAAAACTTTAGATTACGACTTATACGAATTGTATAATTTAGATAATCTAATAGAAATATTAAACAATCTATATATAGGAAAAGAAATTTATATTAAACCATACGAATATCAAGGTTTTCCAAAATATAATGTTGTTGATTAGGAATTATCTTAAATAGAATTTTAAAAGTTAAGACTATGATTTTAAATAGTTATAGTCTTAACAATATTCTATTTTAGAAACTTAACGGCTCGATCATTATATTAGGAACAATTATAATAATATTATAGATACGGGCTTTAAGAATAAAAAAGAAAGGCAGGTATATATGAAAAAAATATCTTTATTAGTTGATGAGATAGCATTTAAAAAGAAACCTATTGATTATGAAATAGCACAAATAAAACAAAGATTAAGCAATAAAAAGTGCATAAAAGAATTGACGATAGATGAATTATTTCATTATATAAAAAATGGACATACTTTTATACCAGCGGTATTAAAAGGAGGCACTAAAAATGAAAACTGGGTACAACAACAGTTAGTAGCTATTGATGTAGATAATAAGGAAAAAATAATTCCACCAAAGGAAGCGGTACTATTATTTAAACAACATAGAATTAATGTTTTAGGGTATTATCACACATTTAATAGTACAGAGGAACTACCAAGATATAGATTATTATTTTTATTAGATGAAGTGATTACTGAACTTAATAAAATGAAATTTATAGTAGAAACATTAAACACGTTTATACACGGAGATACGGCATGTAAAGATTTATCTAGAATGTTTTATAGCACGAATGGAGAACAGCAAGAAGTTGTTGTTTTAGATACAGAAGCTACTATTACTTTGAATGATGTTATAAATCTAAAGAATAGTACATCTGTACCGAAAAAATATGATGATAAAGATTTGAGTTCTTTGATAGAAGATTTTGATTTACTGGAGTACATGAAACAAGATAATGAAATATTAGTAACATCAGGAGATAGAGTAGATTTCAAAACTTGTAGTATTTGTGGACATCAAAACTGTTTAAAGTATTATTTTAATACTAATACATTTTATTGTTTTGGTTCTAGTGGTTCTAAAGGTGGAAGTATTATTGATTATCTTATGGCAACTAAGAATATGAATAAAACAGAAGCTATCAACTATTTTAAATATGATTTAATGGGATTACCAAAAAATGATATTAAAAAGGCAAAAGTCGATACATCTTATTTATCCGTAGTTCAAAGTCAAATAGCTAAATTAGGATATGAAAAAGAGTTTGTAAACGAAGCTAATTTTGATTGGGTTATGCAAAGTAAATCTGGGAAAGATTATATTAACTGCCCTAACCTGTATCATTTTATAGCTCATAATGTGCCTTATATTTTTGCTAATGAAGATGAAAAAAGTGGAATACTTAGGTTTGTTTTTAAAAATGGTTATTACCGTTTAACCTCTAACGATAGTATGAAAGGAACTATCAAACAGTTTATACCTTTATCTTTACAAAAGAGTAAAGACATAAACGAAGTTTTTAATTTATTATGTACTGATGATAAATTTGTGAGTATACAGGAGTTAAATAATGATGAAAATATTATTATTTTTAATAATGGTGTTTTACATTTAGATACAGGGATTTTAGAAAAACATTCACCGAAGTATAAAACTACTATAAAAATACCATGTAATTATAATCCTGATATTACAGCACCTTCAACAGGATATTTTGATAACTATATTAAATCATTAACTAATAATGATGAAAAGGTAGAAAGATTACTATTGCAATTTTCAGGAGTTGCTCTAAGCAATGTTAAAGGTTACAGAATGAAAAAAGCGTTAATTCTTGTTGGTAAAGGAAATTCTGGTAAATCTGTTTTTAAAAATTTTCTAACAAAACTTATTGGTTCAAAAAATTGTTCTAATATTGATTTAGAAAGAATGGAAGATAGATTTGGTAGAATGAATATTTTTAATAAAAGATTGGTAGGTTCTAACGATATGAGTTTTGCCAAAATTAAACAACTAGAAGTTTTTAAACAAGCTGTTGCTGGAGACCCAATTTATGCTGAATATAAAGGTGAGAACGGAATAAATTTTATCTTTAATGGTGTTATGTGGTTTTGTTGTAACGAACTTCCTTTATTCGGTGGAGATAAAGGCTCACACGTTTATGATAGATTTGTCATAATAAAATGTGATAACGTTATTCCAGAAGAACAGAGAGATAAAGAATTGGTGGAACATCTACTAGAAGAAAAAGAATATATTGTTTCTCTTATGGTTAAATCATTACTACAAGTTATAGCAAATAATTATAGATATGATATACCAGAAAGTTCTAAAAAGTTACTTGAAGATTATAAAACAAAAAATAGTAGTTTTAGAACATTTTTAGAGGAGTGTTGTGTTCGCCGTAGTGGAAGTACGATTAAGGATAATTGTACTAAAGGTAAGATATATAAAATTTATAAAGAGTGGTATCTTAGTAGTTACAATAATCATTACATGGATTCTAAAAGCGAAGTAAAGAAAATACTAGAAGAAATGGGATTATCTGCTACTATAAATGCTCAAAAAGGAAATGAGTTTTATACTTATATTACTTTAAAAGAAGATGTTCAGAGGGAATATTATAGTATTTTAGGGGGAATTATTAACGGAGAAGTAGAAGAAATTCCTGTTACTCCTATTATAGAACATCTTGAAGGAATAGATGATGATACTTTAAATTTCTAATATTTGTTTTTGATAAAGAAAAATTCTTCTTTTAAAAGAAAAATAAAAGAAGAATGAAACTTACAAAAAACATATATAAAATAATGGTTTGGGTTCGTATAAAGAAGAAAATGAAAAAATTTTTTACTTAAACAAAAATTATGTAAATATAAAATATTAAAATTTATAATTACATATTTAGTAATAAGCTACAATTATTTTTCCTTTTCTTCCCTACCTATACTTGATTTTAAAAAAGTATACATAAAACAAACATTCATAATAAGTGATTTTTGATTTTAAAAAAGTCATATTTATTAGTTTTTAAAATTTTAAAAATTATTCGGACATTTTTAAAACTTTCGGGCTCGATCATTTCTAGAAACAAATATATAATTTATTTAAGAGGTGATTTTACTTGAACAATAAAATATTTGCTTATTTGAGAATATCAGACCCTAGCCAGAATATAGCAAGACAGCTCGAAGCTATTAAAGATTTTAATATTCCAGAACGTGATATTTATATTGAGAAAGCATCAGGAAAAAATTTTAACGATAGACCTCAATATCAAGTTTTAAAGAATGCATTACGGGAAAATGATTTGTTGATAATTCAAAGTTTAGACAGATTAGGCCGCAATTATTCACAAATTCTTGAAGAATGGCGAGATATAACCAAAAATATTAAGGCAAACATTAAAGTCCTTGATATGCCTGTTTTGGATACTGGCAATGAAAACGATTTATTAAAAAGTGTAATCAACGATATCATATTAGCTTTACTTTCTTATGTTGCAGATGTTGAAAGGAAAAAACTATTATCTAGGCAAAGGGCTGGAATAGATATTGTAATGAAAACTAAGAAAACAAAAACAGGTAGACCGTATGGACGTCCTGTTATAAAAAAACCAGATGAATTTGAAACGATAGTAGAAAAAGTTAAGAAAAATGAAATAACAGCACGTGAAGCGAGAGCAATTTTAGGATTAAAAACCAACACTTATTACAATATGGTAAAAAAATACATGAAATAAAAAGACAGGGGGAGAAATTGAATGATAGTATGGAGCGATAAAATAAGAAAGTCTAATGATATATTTAAATCAGTAGCAGCTGAATTATTGAAACTAAATATTGATTTAGATGGTGTTATTGAAATCTTTAATAATGGTGCTGAGCAAGGAACGTTATTAAAAATATTTGATACTTATGATACTAATATAGATATATGTATATGGGTTTACTTACCACAAGAAAGAGATTGTGATAATCAAATGGAAGTTTTAATAGGACATCATAGTGATTGTACTGATAATAATATGTGGAAAGATAACCTAAAACCTAAAATATTTACACAGGATAGAGCAAGAGAATTACATAAAGAAGTAAGAGATTATATTTTAGAAATACTTACTTCAAGATTAGATAAAAAAATAAGTAGAAAGGAGAATTTTAATGGGTAAAGAAATAAATTGTTTAAGCGACCTATTCATTGAAATTGGTGGATTAATAAAAAATTATGAGGAACATCTAAGTATTGATGCTGCTAAAGAGGATAAAGAACAGCTATATGGGATAAATGAGATTACTAAAATCTACCCAAAACTATCTAAATATATTCTTACTAAAGCTATTAATGAAAAAATTCTTCCAGTTACATGGATAGGAAATGAAAGACACTTTTATATAAGTGATATTGAGAATTTTCTGCAAACAAGTACTAAAAGAAGTAATATTGATAATGTAACTTCATGGAGAACAAGTGAACAAGTCTAATTTAACAAAAGAAGGATTAAAAGGATTTTCCATTTCATTTAATAAAGCTAAAACTTTAGGTATTACTGATGAGGATTTAAAGTATATTTATGAGATAGGTACAGATAAATTCCGAATATCCATGAGATATACCGATTTAAAAGGTAATAAACAAAGATTTACTAAAGTAGTTCAAGGACTATTAAATGCAATTAATAAAAAATGGGAATTCCTAAATTCTCTTAAACAAGGTAAAGAGAAAAGTGAAAATTCTCAAAATGGTTTAGAAGAAGTAGTTGAAAAAGATAATGAGTTCCAAGATTTAACACTAAGAGAGGGCTTTGAAAACTTTTTTGTATACAGAAAATCTTTAATTGGTAAAAAAACAGGAAAAAGAATAGGAAGAACAACTTATGAGAAAGATGTTATTATCTATCAAGGACGTTTTATTAGAGATTGTGTTTTGCTTAATAAAAAAATTACGGATATTACCGTAGAAGATGCACAAAATTATGTTGATGAATTATTTTCTGCTAAGCCAGTTAAAGAAAATGAAAATGAAACATTATCTGAAAACACAATAAATAATCCTTATGAATTAATGCATAAAGCATTTGTGTATTTTAAAGATAAATTGAAAATAATAAAAGATAATCCTTTTGATGAAGTAGAACAAAAACCAAAATATAAAGCAAAAGATAGAAATTATCTAGCAAACACCGATATTCACTATGTTTTAGATGAAATTGATAAAAAAAATATAAGACTCAGATTACTTATCAACCTATTCTTGGAAACTGGTTTAAGAATTGAAGAAATACTAGCAATTAAATATTCTGATATTAATAGAAGAAGAATGACTATTAAAATTGTTAGAGCATTGGTTAAATCACGGCTTACAGGAGAATTAATAATTAAAGACCTTAAAACAGAAGCTAGTGAGAGAGAAATTACTATTAGTGAGTATACGTTAAATTTAATAGATAATTATAGATACTTTAAAGAACAATGTGGTATGATAGTTACTAATGATGATTTTATATTTACATCATGGTTAGATAATGAATTAATAACACCATCACGATATACTGCCGAATGGAGAGTATTCATTAGATTATTAGGTTATAAAGATTTACCTCTTAGAGTATTGAGGCATAGTGCAGCAACGTTTATGCTACAAGGTGAAACCAATATTGAAGCAGTTAAAAAACGTTTTGGTTGGTCTAAAGTAAGTACAGTACTAGGTATTTATAACCAAAGTAATCTTGAAGAAGATAAAAAACTCTTAAATAAGTTTGAGGAAGAATTTAGAAATGCCTTAGGTTTAACTTATTCAGAATTATACCGTATAAGTGTGAATAGACTTAATAATAAAAGAAAAGTAAATTCATTAATACAAAAATTGCTATCAAAACCGATAGAAGAAATTGATTATATAAATGATTTAAAACAGTGTCAGAATTATTTATTTGATTTATTCCCAGTATTTAGAAAAATAGCAATTATTGATAATCAATTAGATGATGAAGAAATTGAAGCTATATTTGAAGGATTTAAACAGATATATAAAAAGATAAAGATTGAACCATTAAATAAAGTAACTTAACTCGAGATAATTATTATATTTCGGGTTTTTAATTGTAAAAGAAAAAATCTCTATCACTAGAGATTTAACTTTCAATTGGAGCAAGTAAGCAGATTCGAACTGCCGTTCTCTCGTTGGCAACGAGATGTACTAACCACTGTACTATACCTGCATTTTTTTATTAATTTTTTGCAGATTTTAATGTAGGAACAATTAAAGATAATTTAATGTGATTTAGATAAAGTTTGTTATTTTGGTACACGAATTGGTACACGATACCACTTTTTTCATTATTTTTAATTGCTCGCACATCAGAAACCCTTTATATTTCAAGGTTTAACGGTTTTAATTTCAACCTTACGTTACTAACTTGGCAAGGCCGTATACTAACCGCTGTACTACACCTGCATGAGAATATAATAACATATTCCACACATAAAAATCAATTATTTCTCAAAAATTTTATAAACAAATAAAGCATCCACTAACATTAAAATAACACCAATAATCCAATGAGTCAAATTAAAACTATTTTGAAACACTTCATAAAAAACACTTATAATAGAAGAAAGAACAAACCCAAGAATAACATAATAAGTTGAAGTTGGATATTTTTTTAAACAATAACCAATTAATTTAGCAATAATAACAATACCAATAACAATACCTAATATAAATGGAAGCATAATAAGTAAATTATCTTTAACATTACTCATAGATGTCAAATCATTAACAACACTCAAAATAGGCTCATAATACCCTATTAACATCAAAGTAAAAGAACCACTAATACCAGGAACAACCATAGTAGCAGAAGCAACTATACCTACTAAAAACAATAATAAATAACCAAATAAGTTAATATTAGCAAACGACACATTACTAGAACCCTTATCAGCAATCAACATAAAAAGAACTATAACAATACCAATCAACATAAAAGACAGTTCCTTTAATCCAGGGCGCTTATACACCGACTTAAACAATTTAGGCACACCACCTATAATAAGTCCCAAAAAAACTAACATAGTAATAATTGGTGCTTTTTCCAAACCAAACTTAATAACCTTAGCGCACAATCCCACTGAAACCAAAACACCAAGCCCTATTGGAAATAAATACATAAAATACTTTTTAAAATTATCTAATCCCTTATAAAAACTACTAGCCGCTTCAATCAACTCTTCATAAATCCCTAAAAGAACAGCTAAAGTTCCACCACTAACTCCTGGAATAATAAATGCAATCCCAAGAATAATACCTTTAAAAAACAAAACCAACTTATCTCTCATAATCTTTATCTCCCTATATTATATTTCTAATTTTAACATAATTCACAAACATAAGCAAACATACAAGTCCAAGAATAGCCCCACAAATAACATCAGTAAAATAATGAACTGATAAATATATTCTTGAAAAACCTACAACAAAAACAATAAACACACACAAGACAATTAAAAAATATTTTAAAAATTTATTACTAACATATTTGTTTATTAAATATATGAGAAAACCATAAAAAGCAATACTACACATAGTATGACCACTTGGAAAAGAATAATCCCAAGGTTTTTCAATTAAACTATAAGGAGGTCTTTCTCTCATAAAAACATTTTTAAAAATAACACTAAATAAAAAAGTACAAAGTAAATTCAAAGTCATACTTGTAAAATAACCTTTACCTTTAAAAAATAATAAAATCAAAAGTAGAAAAATAACAAAGAAAAAAACATCTCCCAAATTAGTAACAACCTTCATAATAACTGTTAACCTATCATTAACAATATGATTTTGCACAAAATGACTAACAGTCCCATCAAGTTCCAAAACATTTAAAGCATAATTACACTTTATAAAATAAAACAAAATCATTA
>CANORX010000021.1 GCA_947569225.1 uncultured Clostridia bacterium | reverse complement strand
TGAAGATAAGATAGAAATATTTAATAGTATTCAAGATATTGATACTTTTTATGGATGTGTTAAGGTTTTTGATAAAAAGTCTATGAAGAAAGAAATAGTTGAGTCTAATATTTTTTTTAATTATGCAGTTAAGATTTTATTTAAAGATTGTATTGTCCCACTTTTAAATTTAAGTTTAGTAAATGATAATGTAGAATTTGTTGTTAGTGTTGATAATAGAAACATAAGGATAGGGGATTTGAATAATTTAGAAACGTATTTAAAAACTGAATTTTGTTTGCAAAGTTTTGATTTTAAAATAACTTATTATGATTCGGCTACTAACTACGGAATTCAAATGGCAGATTTAGTTGTAAATACTTTTTATAATTTATATAAGGATAAAAATATTGTAAAGAATGTTATTTTGTATTTGAAAGATAAGAATTTTAGGGTTAGTTTGTTTCCGGGTTATAAAACTAGGGATAGAAAATAAAAAATTAAATATAATATTAATGAGGATATTTGACATAATGTATGCTATGTGCTAGAATATCCTTACAAGACCTGAAAATGGTAGCTAAATGCTAAACGTATGGTAAGTACGTTGCCTTTCAGGCATTTTTTATTGTTAAGAGTTAAAAAAATATTAGAAGTAAGTTATCTAGTTTTATAACTTGTTTCTAATATTTTGTATTTTTCTAAAGTTAATGTAACTTTTATTTTGTCATTATCTATTTCTTCTTTATTTAAATTGTTAATACTCCATCCAAATTCACTTTTATAAGTTTCTTGTAAGTCATATAAAAAGTATTCATATAAACTTTTTGGTATAATCTGTTCTAATGTTTCTTGATATTCTAATTCATTCGTCATTCTAGCCTCCTTTTTAATGATATCATAATTTTACTAATTTTAGAAGAAATTTATGTGAAATTTGTAGCAGTTCATTAAACTTTATGTTAAAATTTAATCTAGGTGACGAGGGTTGGCAAATAATAATAAAGTATTTAAAAATTTAGATGAGCAAATTCAAATATTGAAAGATAAAGGCCTTATTATAAGTGATGAAGTTTATGCTAAAGAGATTTTACTTCGTGAGAATTATTTCTTTTTAATGGGTTATAGACATATTTTTGTTAAGCATGATACTTCTAGAAAGTTTAAGGATGGTACTACTTTTGAAGAGTTATATAGTTTATTTGTGTTTGATAGAATGTTTAGGAATATTATTTTTAAAAATATTTTGATAGTCGAGAATAACTATAAATCAATTTTTAGTTATACTATGAGTAAGAATTATGGTTATAAAGAGAAGGATTATTTAGAGTCTAAGAATTTTGATAACGATAAATCTAAGCAAAGACAGATAAATGATTTGGTTAGAAAGGTTAAAAGACAGTTTAGAGTAAATGGTAAAAATCATGGGGCTACAAGTCATTATATGGATAATTATGGTTACATACCTTTATGGATTGGTATTAAGGTAATTAGTTTTGGTCTTATGAGTGAGATGTTTAGTGTTCTTAAGTTTGAAGATAAGGAAGCTATAGCTAATATTTATAATATAGAACCCGAAGAGATGGAAATTTATTTACCAATACTTGCGAATTATAGAAATTTGTGTGCACATGAAGATATCGTGTTTGACCATTTTACTCAAAGAATGATTCCTGATAATAAGTATCATAATTTATTAAATATTGATAAGACTAATGGTGAGTATGTTTATGGTAAGAATGATATTTTTGCTCTTATAATTATTTTAAAAAGACTTCTTTCTCAAGTTGATTTTATGATGATGTTAAATGAGATTAATTATGAGTTTGATAGGCTTTGTGGGAAAGTTCATAGTATAACTATAGATGATGTTATTGATAAGATGGGTTTTCCTCCTAATTATAGGGATATTATGTATATGGAATAGGAGATATGATTTATGAGAAAAAGAATTAGTTATGTGGTAATAGGCATATTGTGTTTTTTAGTAGGTGTTCTTTTGGTAAGTGGGATAGTGTATTTGTATCCTAATGAAATAGTTAAAACAATTACTGAGAAGAATGTGAATATTACTGATACAGGTATAGCTGAGGCGGTAGATAAAGTTAATAAGGCTGTAGTTGTTGTTCAAGCATATAAAAATGATCAACTTATTAGTACAGGTACAGGTTTTGTTTATGATACGTTAGAAGAAGATGCGTTTATTATGACTAATCATCATGTTATAGAGGATTCTGATAGAATTAAGATTACTTATAGTGATGATAGTGAGGCTTATGCTGGTATTGTTGGAAGTGATGAGTATGCTGATATTGCTATTTTGAAGGTTGAAAAGAGTTCTATTTTAGAGGTTGCTAGTATTGGTAAGAGTGAAGATATTAGAGTTGGCGATACTGTTTTTACTATAGGTAGTCCTATGGGTATAGATTTTAGAGGTACTGTTACTAGAGGTATTTTGAGTGGTAAAAATAGATTGGTTTCAGTTTCTATAAGTGGTAGTCAGGCTGATTGGATTATGAATGTTATGCAAACAGATGCAGCTATTAATCCTGGTAATAGTGGTGGACCTTTATGTAATATTAATGGTGAGGTTATAGGTATTAATTCTCTTAAGATAGTTAAAGAGACTATCGAGGGTATAGGTTTTGCTATTCCTATTGAAGATGCTCTTAGTTATGCTGAACAGATTAGAGAAAAGGGAAGTATTAGTAGACCTTATGTGGGAATTAGTATGTTAAATGCTACTAATACGATGCAACTTGCTTATTCAGGATTAAGACTTCCTGAAAATGTTACTGAAGGCGTGGTAATTATAGATGTTGAAAAGGGAAGTCCTGCAGAAGAAGCTGGTTTAATCAAAGGGGATGTAGTTATTAAGGTTGGTGAACATAAAGTTATCGATATAGCTGAGTTTAGATATAGACTTTATAGTTATGAACCAGATGCAACTATTGATATTGTTGTACTTAGAGATGGTAAAGAAGAAAATCTTAAGGTTAAATTAAAAAGTAATTAGTGAAAATCTGCCTTTGGGTGGATTTTTTATTAGTGTTAATAATTGAAAATAGTTAATAAAATGTGTATAATTGTATATAGTTTATAAAGGAGAACTTATGAAAAAGTGTGCGATTGTTTTTAATCCTGAAAGTGGAAGACCAAAGGATAAGAAAGATATAAGTAGTTTACCTTCTATTATGGCTGCAAATGGATATGAAAGTGTTATGTGTCCTACTAAAGGGCCTAAAGATGCTATTAAAATTGTGAGTGAATTGTCAGATGATATAGATTTAGTAGTATGTTGTGGAGGAGATGGGACTTTAAATGAAGGAGTTACAGGTAATTTAAAGCGTGATAAAAAGTTACTTATGGCTCATTTACCTGTAGGAACTGTGAATGATGTTGGTAGTATGTATGGGTTTACTAAAAATATGGTTATTAATGCTCAGATGCTTTTGTCTGGAACGGTTAGAAATATCGATGTTTGTCTTATTAATAATAGTCCGTTTATTTATGTTGCATGTCTAGGTAGTTATGTTGATGTTTCATATAATACTCCTAGAAATCTTAAGAAAAAGTATGGTAGGCTTGGATATTTTTTTCACGCTTTAAGTGAGCTTAAAGAAGTGGTGAAGATGTTCGATATTAGTTTTGAGATAGATGGAGTTAAAAAGAGTGGTAATTATTCATTTATTTTTATTACTAATACTTGTAGAATGGGGGGGTTTAATAATGTTTATAAGGATGTTAAACTCGATGATAATATGTTTGAAGTGGTTTTAAGTACTGCTAAATCTAAGGCTGAGATTCTTGCTATTGGAAGTAAGGTTTTTCTAGGCGAGATTAAGAATATGCCTGGATTAGAGTATTATAGGACGAATAATTTTAAGGTTAAATTTAATAAAATTCCTCCTAGTTGGGTTATAGATGGAGAAGAGTTTAAGCATAATACTACAGAGTTTTGTTTTGGTATTAATAAAGAGGTTAATATGCTTCTTCCTAAAAAGAATGTGGTTAAGTTATTTAGTTCGTTAGAGTAAAATGGAAAGTAAGAGATGTGATTTATGAGGTATGTAATTAGGGATAGAAGTGGAAATGAGAGTTTTAGCGAGGAGTCAAAGACAGTAAGGTTTTTGTATGGGACTTTTTTTGGTAGATTTTTTGTTAAAGTTTTATCTTTTCCTTTTTTTTCAAAGTTTATGGGATTTGTTTTAGATAGTGGCATTTCTAAGTTTAAGATAAAGTCTTTTGTTAAGAAAAATAAAATAAATTTGAGTGTATATGAAAAGAGTGAGTTTAATAGTTTTAATGATTTTTTTATTAGAAAATTAAAGTCTAATTATTTTAATGTTAATATGGATAAAGATATTTTTATTAGTCCTTGTGATGCTAAGGCAAGTTGTTATGAAATAAGAGAAGATAGTGAGTTTTTGATTAAGGATACTTATTATAGTGTAAAAGATTTGTTAGATGGGGACTCTATTTATAAGAATTATATTGGTGGAACTTTAATTATTCTTAGGTTGTGCGCTGATGATTATCATAGGTATATTTATTTAGATAATGGTAGTAAAGGGAAAAATGTTTTTATTAAAGGCGTTCTTAATACAGTTAGGCCTATAGTTTATAAGCATTTTAATATTTTTAAGAAGAATTCAAGAGAGTATTCGGTTCTTCATACTGAAAATTTTGGAGATATTGTTCAAGTTGAGGTTGGAGCAGTTCTTGTAGGTAAGATTAGTAATTTTCATAATGAGTATAGTTTTAAACGTGGAGAAGAGAAGGGATGTTTTGAGTTTGGTGGTTCTACTATTGTTTTATTAATAGAAAAAGATAAGGTTATTATTGATAAAGATATTCTTATTAATTCTAAAGAGGATGTTGAAACTATTGTTAAGATAGGAAGTAGAATAGGAAAAAAGTCTTAAAGTATGAATTTTAAGGCTTTTTTAGTTTAATATTTTTATTATTCATTGTTTTTATCCTTAGTGTAATTAATTATGATTCAGAGATTATTAATTTTTCTTATAGTTTAAAGTGTTTTAGTTTTACATTTATATGTTTTTATGTTAGTATAAAACTTAAAGAGATGGGAAAAAATGGAAGTAAATGAAAAGCTTATAAAACAGATAGAAGAAACTAAATATCTTAGTGCTGAGAATTCTTATAGGTACAGGCCTATTATGAGATGTTTTTTGATGCATTATGAGAGGTTAGAGTATTCACTTTATAAAGAAGATATTTATGAAGAATTAATTGGTAATGAGCTTTTTAGTGATTATTCCATTGTGGATTGTGAGAGAGACTTGGATACTTTAGTAGAGTGGAAGAGCTTGAGTAAAATGCAAGATACTAAGAATGCGGTGTCTATAGAAGATTTTAGAAATAAGAAGTTTAGGTATCAATTAACTGAATATGCAATAGAGATAGAAAGGTTAACAATTGTTCTAGAGAATATGGAAATTAAAACGGCTTCTTTAGAACCCAAATTATTCGATAGGCTTAGAATTAATATTTCTAAATTAGAAGAGGTAAGTATACTTGAATTAGAGGAAGTTAATGATATTTGGACTAATATTAATGATGATTTTACAAAGTTAAATCAGAATTATCAAGATTTTTTAAAAAAGTTCAATGATCAAAGAAGTGAAGAGTTAATGCAAAGTGTAGTTTTTCTTCAGTTTAAGAGAGATATTGTAAAGTATTTAAAGGATTTTATTATAGGGTATCAGAATAATATTCATTATATTAGGAGTAGTATAGGTAATATTAATAATAATCATGTTAATGAGTTTTTACAAAAGCAAGTTGATTATTTAAAAAGAACTCCTGCTGTGATGGGGAATTTTAATTTTGATTATTATGAGGAAGTAAATCGTAATAAGATTTATAATGTTTTTAAATGGTTTGTTGGAACAGAAGATAGTATAAGTGAAGGAGATAAGTTAATAGATACTACGAACAATATTATTGTTAAGATAACTAAGTATGCTAATTCTTTAATAGAGCTTCATGGGAATTTTACTAATAGAAAAGAAGAGTATAAACATTTGTGTAAGTTATTTGATAAGTTACCTAGTGTTTCAGATTGTCATAAATACGCGTCTTTGGTTTTTGGTATTCATAATGTGAGGCATTTTGTCGGTTCTAGTAAGATTAATACCGATGTTATTGTTAATAGTTATGATATACCACCTACAGAAATTGTTTTATCTTCTAGGACAAAGTTTAAGAAAGAGAAGGTGTCTTTAGTACCAATAGAAGATAAAAGAAAAGAAAAGCAAAGATTATTAGAGGAATATAGAAAAGAGATATCTCAGAATAAAGAGATTTTAAGTAATTTAATAAAAGATAAACATATTAAGTTAGATGGTAAGATGACTCTTTCTAAAATAGAGAGAAGGTATATTCAAAAGTTGATTTCTTCTTCTAAGAAAAAGGAAACAGAGTTTGGTCTTGTTTATGATGTTGTTAAGAAAGATGGTAAGTGTGAGATTGCTTCTCCCGATGGTATATTTTTTATGGATTCAGTAGATATAATTTTTGAGGGTGATTTAGAATGAGAGATGGTAAAGAGTTAAGGTTTTTATTAAATAATTATTGGTGTTTAAAAGAGAGTAATCCTAAAGAGTATTTTAATATAAAGAATAATTTAGATTATTATAAAGATTTTTTAAGAGATAAATTAGGTAGTAAGCTTACTATTAATGATAGGTTTATTAAATTAGAAAAAATACCTGCGGTTCCTAAAGAATATATGGGTATTCCTAGTTTTACTGATAAGATGGAATATATTTTGTTATTTATTATTTTACTTTTTTTAGAGGATAAGCCCAAATCATATCAGTTTGTTCTTTCTAATTTAATAGATTATATTAGCAATATGGCTATTACTTTAGGGATTGATAATGTACCTAATTGGAATTTGCTTCGACATAGAAGTTGTCTTATTAATGTTATGAAACATATTGGAGATATAGGTATTATAAAAATTATTGATGAAGAAAATTTTTTAGAAAATAAAAGTGCTGAAGCTCTTTATGAGTCTGTTGGACTTTCAAATTATTATATTAGAGAATTTAAGAATAATATTTTAGATTATACTAATATTAATGATTATGTGAATGATGAGTTTAGTAATCAGAGTGAAAATATAGGGGATGTTAGAAGATATAAGGTTTATAGGGGGTTAATTTATTCAATGTGTTCTTATAAAACGGATTTGTCTATTTATGAAGAGGATTATTTAAAGAAGTTTAGAGACAGTATTAATAGTGAAATAAGTAAGTATTTAGATAGTGAACTAGAGATTACTAAGAGTATGTCTTTAATTGTTTCAAGGTATGAGACACGTGAGAAATATGATTTTCCTAATAATAAGGCAATTAGTGATATTGTTCTTCTTTTTAATAGTAAGATTTTATTAAAAATTGATAATGGAGATTTATCTTTGGATAATGATGAGTGTGTTTTAATTACTAAAGAGGAGATAAGTAGGTTTATTAAAGAAGTAAGAGATGAGAATTGTATGTATTTTAGTAAGAAGTATAAAGATATGACTTTGGATAATTTTATTTTAGAGGTTATTAGTTATTTAAAAGAGTATGATTTTATTAGGGTTGATGATTTAGGTTATAAAATAACCCCAAGTGTTTCTAGGTTAGTTGGTTATATTCCTAAGGATACTACTTTTCAGTTAGATTTGTTTGGAGGTGGAGTTAGTGAATAGGTTTAGAGTTACAAAGATAGGTCTTTTAAATTTTTGGTTATATGATGAGGAAGAGTATGATTTTTATGGTGGTAAGTTAATTTTAAGAGGTATTAATGGAAGTGGTAAGTCTGTTACTATGCAGTCTTTTATTCCTCTTATTTTAGATGGTAATAAGAATCCTGATAGGTTAGATCCTTTTGGTTCTAAAGAGAGGAAGATAGAGGATTATATTATAGGAGATGCAGATAGTATTCAAAAAGAGGAGTCAATAGCTTATCTTTATATGGAATGTTATAATGAGGATGAGAATAGGTATGTTACTATTGGTTTAGGTTTTAGAGGTAGAAAGGGAAGGCCTGTGGAATCTTGGGGATTTGCGCTTAAGGATGGTAAGAGGATTTTACATGATTTTTATTTGTATAAGGATCCAGTTAATAAAGTACCTCTTACTAAGAATGAGCTTAAAGCAAGATTAGGTGAGTTTAATGAGTTTACTGATACTATGAAAGATTATAAGTCTATGGTTAATAGATTGCTTTTTGGGTTTCCTAATTTAGATGTTTATGATGAGTTTATTAAGTTACTCTTACAACTTAGAAGTAATAAGTTATCTAAAGATTATAAGCCAACTAATTTAGTTAATGTGTTAAATACTGTTTTGCAACCTTTGTCGGAAGAGGATTTGAGACCTTTGTCTGAAGCAATAGAGAATATGAATAATACTAAGGAACAGATAGAGGTTTTAGAGGGTAATTTAAAGAAGTTACATGATTTTTTAAAGGTGTATAGAAATTATAATGAAGCTGTTCTTTTAGATAAAGCTAGAAATTTTAAGGCTTTTAGTGATGATTTTAAGTCGGAGGATAAGAAGTACAATGAGGCTTTAAAGGAGTTAGAAAGTTTAGTAAGTGATGCAGATAGTAAGAACACTAGATATAATAAGGTTATAGAAGAAATAGAGATAAAGGAAGAGGAGAAGAGACAACTTGATAATAATGATCTTAAAGAAAAGATAGAGTCTTTGTCTAGGATTAATGATAATATTAGTGCTTTAGAGGTTAAAGTAAATGAGATAAGTGTTTCTATAGATAAAGATGAAGAGAGTAAGTTAGATATTAGTGCAGAGATAAGTAAGTTATCTAATGAGATTTATAGTTTGAAAAAAGAGATTGTTAATGAGTGTGTTTCTTTAAAAGATACTAAGGATGATAGTTATTTTGATGAGATAGTGTTTTTTGTGGATGAACTTATGGATAATTTGGATAAAGAGTATTCTTTTGATAGTATTTTTATGTCTCTTAAGGGTTATATTGATAAAATTAATGCTTTGATTTTAATGTTTGAAGAGAAGGAGAAGTTACTTAGTGAAAGTGAGATTATTAGAACTGAGAAAGAGAAGTTAGAAAGAGCTTACTCTGATTTAGAAAAGGATATTAAGAGTAATGAGCTTAAAAAAGACGATGCTATTAAGTTTTGGGAAGAGAGATTTATTAATGTTATTAATAATAATAAGTATTTGAAAATAGAAGACGCTAATAAGAAGTTAATTTTTGATTTGATAAAGGATTATAATAAGGAAAATTATCAAAGAATAGTAAATATTTATAGGGACTCTTCTCGTAGTTTAGTTAATGATATTATTCGTAATAATTTAGTTTTAGATAATAAGAAGAGTAAGAGAGTAGAGGATTTATCTTTATTAGAAGTAGAGTTTAATGAGGTAAGTTCAAGTGATACTTTAGAGATTAAAAGTAAAATAGACGTTGATAAAGTGCTTTTAGAGAATAGTATTAAGAACATTCCTTTATATAAGTGTATTGAGTTTAAGAGTGATATTTCAGATATTGTTAGGGATAAAATAGAGGCTACTTTGTTTAGTAGTAATATTCTTAGTGCTAGAATTGTAAGTGAAGAGGATATTAATAAGGTTAATAAGCTAGGTGTAGAAGTTATTTATTTGACTAAGACTATTAAGAAACGTGATAATTTACTTAAGTATTTTGATGTTAGTGTTAGTGATAATTTGTTTTCTAATGAATATGTAAGTGAGATTTTAGAGTGTATTAGTGTTAGTGAAGATGATGTTTTTTCTATTATGCCTGATGGTATTTCTAAAATGGATGTTTTAAGAGTTGTAACTGATTCTAGTTATAAGCAAACTTATATAGGATATTTGAAAAGAGTAGAACTTAAGAATAAGAAGTTAAAAGAGTTAGAAGAGAGTATTAGTGTAGTTAAGAGTGAGATTGCTAATATTGAGAATTATATAGTAGAGAATAATTTGAAAGTTGAGTGTTTAAAAGAAGAGGAAGAGAAGTTACCACTAGATACTGAACTTGAAAATATTTTGGTTGTTATTAAAGAGTTAAGTATTAAGCTTACTTATAATGATAATA
>CANORX010000020.1 GCA_947569225.1 uncultured Clostridia bacterium | reverse complement strand
TGTGAAGATAGTGCTATTAATATTTATCATAGTCCAAGTGTTATATGTCATATTTGATTTGGTGTTAATTATTCTATTATTATTGATTGTGAAATTAGTAATAATATTCGTGTCAAACATTTCGTTTATATGATTTCGTATTTGTAGTTTTGCCTAGTATTGTCTGTGAAGATAGTGCTAGGCTTTTTAGTATGTATATTATTAACTTTAAATATATAATTAAAATGGATAATTTTGATTCTCTTATTTTTGATGGTCTATTAGATAGATACATTGAAGAACAAGCTAAGTTTGAAAAAGGACAGGTAGTATATATGGAATATACTTATCAATATCATAATCAAACTAAACTTGGTGTTTGTGTTGGTATTGTAACTGGAATTGGAGTTACTAAGGTTGAACGTACAATAGGTAATAATAAATATATTGATTATCCTATTGTATATACTATTACTCATGCTAAAGGCGTAAGTTATAATGTTAGTGAATGTAAACTTGGTTCTGTTGCTGAACATATTCTTAAAGAACGTCTTAAACGTAATGGTAAGAATAATGAACAGAATAATGAGCCTGCTACAAATGACTAACTATTTATGTTCATAATACATTCGTAGATATGATTCTTTTGCTCTCTGTTGAACTTTTATATATAATCTGATTAATCTATCACGATTAATATTGAGTTCAATACAGGGCAAAAGAACTAGCTAATAAATGTTAAACTAAAAATTTAATACAGTTTTATTATGAATTATGTTGCTTATAAGAATATTGATGGTACTATTACATCTGGATTTAAAGTTAAACTTTATGATATAGTTACTTTGAATGTTGGTTATTGGAAAGATAAACTTGCTATTGTTCTATATATTAATGAAGATAAAAAACAAATTAAAGTTCGTATTATTGAATGTGGTATGAATTTAACTCTTAAAATTAAAGATGTTCAATTTGTTAATCATAATAATAGAACTGCTGCTCGTTCTTATATTGATTTATGTAATAAACTATCTAAAGCCTTTCGTGATAAATATACTGATAAACATTATATAAAAGATAATTGGTTTACTGATAAGTTTATTATTAATGATATAACTGCTGATACTATTGCTAAAGGTATTGGTCAATATATTACTAATATTGATAGTGATAGATATTCTGTTAGTGCTATTATGTGGCTTAGTGATATTAAAGATTATATAGATGCTTTACTTAAATATGGTGATTTTGATTTTGTTGCTAAAGCATTTAAAATCTATAATATTACTGATACTAGATTTGAACTCATTCGTAAACTTTATCATTATTTCTATGATTGAAAATGTTTATCATTTTATACTTGGTATGATATTTGGTTTATCTGTATATCTTTTTATAAGAATTACCATTGTTAGTAAAAAACTAGATAGACTTATTAGAGATATTAATGATACTCAAAATTGGATTAGAAAGATTCAAATTGATATTTGCGATATTAATAAACAATGGGAAGTTAAAAGAGATAGGGATAGAAATAGACTATATAGAATTGAAGATAGGATTGGTAAACTTACTAGTGATTTTAATGATATTATTAGAAAGAAAGTTTAATGACTAGCTTGCTTCCATCCTCTACGGGGGGTCGCCACGGAGCGTAGCGTAGTGGCTCTACTAATCTAACTATTATTGAACTTATTATAGTTTTAACTATTAAATATAATTGTTTTATTAATCTTTAAAAATGTAAAGTACTTATGAAAAAGTATGATGAAGTTTCTGTTGTTCGTCAACTTAATAATGTTGACGCTGTTATTGGAATCAATCCTGCTAGTAAAGTTATTAAAGTAGCTAAAAATAGTGCTATTGGTAATGGAACTAGTGGTAAGATTGATTTTCTTTCTCATTATTGTGGTTATCATGTTGAGATTGTTGATGTTATTCAACAACAAAAAGAACGTGATGAAGAAATTGCTGCTAAGAAAGCTGCTAAAAAGGCTGCTCGTAAAGCTAAATTTGCAGAGGATAATACTTTTAAAGGTATTACTAGTGCTGTTGATAAACGTATGCGTACTATTAAAAGAAAGTAGTATGTTATGGTTAGCTTTAAATTCTCATTTGGAGTTGTAGGTAAATCCAAAGAGAAAGGAATAGTCAATAAATATGTTATTATAGTTGCTAAATGTGAAGGTATTATTAGATATATTGATGGTACTTATAAAGTAGAATACAATGGCAAACTATATAGCATTACTGGTGAAAGTTACAGAACTAAAGGAAAGAAAGTTATTTATGCTCGTCGATTAGATAAGTATAATCATAGAATTAAAATTATAAGAGATAGTGAAAATAGAAAAACTGTTGATACTAGATTTTATATTCCTTTTGCTGCTGGACTTATAGCTAAAGGTAAAATTGTTAAAATGCCTTTTGCTAAGGAATTGTTTCATATTACTACGTGTTATAATCGTGGCGATAGTGAATCTACTATTTTAGCTTTTCAAGAATGGAAAGAATATGAAGATAAAGTTAAAAATAATCTTATTGATGTAAATAACGAATTGTAATGATTGGTAATCTTAATATTGCTAATAGTAATAGAAAAGATACTAACATTAAGTTTACTAAAGACCAAGAAATAGCTGTGCATGAACTTATTGAGTTTCTTGCACAGCCTTGGGATGATAAGAAATATATTAATGCTCTTTGTGGTGCTGGAGGTACAGGTAAGACATTTGTTATTAAATATGTTATTAATAATTGCAAATGGTCTGGTGGTGTTATAGGTTGTGCTGCTCCTACACATAAAGCTTGTAGAGTTCTTAGTAATTCTATTGGTGGAAAAGAAGTTAATACAATTCAATCATTGTTTGGTTTTAGACTTGATGTTAATATTGAAAATTTTGACCCTGAAAATCCTGCCTTTAATCCTGTTGGAAAAGATAAACTAGATGGTCTTAAAGTTTTAATTATTGATGAAGCTTCTATGCTTAATGCTAAACTTGTTAAGTATATTAGTAATAAATGTAAGAAGCTTCAAATTAAAGTTATAATGCTTGGTGACTCTAGTCAGCTTCCACCTGTTAATGAGAAAACTAGTCAAGCTTTTCTTATTGCTAGTAATACTTATTATCTTAAAGAAGTTGTACGACAAGGAGATAATAACCCTATTAGTAAACTTCTTAAACTTCTTCGAGAAGATATAGATAATAAGAATGGATGGAGATTTCTTGATTATATATCTAAAAATAGACAAGATTATAATGAAGAAACTAAAGGATTTTATGTTTGTGGTCAAACTGAATTTTCTGATTTAATTGATACTTGTTTTAATGATGAAGAATATACTAAAAATATTGATTTGTATCGTATTATAGCTTATACTAATAGTCGTGTTGCACAATGGAATAACCATGTAAGACATATGATTATTCAAGATGCTGATAAAAGTCTTATTACTCGTAATGATTTAATAATGAGTTATACTACTGTTGTTAATGTTTTTAATGATATTATTATAAACAATAGTGAAGAATATATTGTTAAAGATATTGTTGATACAGTTGATAATGATTATGAGTTTAAAGGATTTCTTATTAAGTTTCAAGCTATTCATGGTGGTGCTATAACTCAACCTTTATTTGTTATTGACCATTATGATAACTATACATTTCAGATGTATTATAAGAAGTTGACTAGTCTTATTGATGATGCTAAAAAAGCTAGTAGTTCTGAACGTGGAAGTAAATGGAAACAGTATTTTGATTTTAAACGTAAATATCTTATCGCTTCTAATATTACGAATAGTAATGGTAAGATTTTATTTAGTAGAGATTTAGATTATGGCTTTGCAATTACTTCTCATAGAGCACAAGGTTCTACTTATAAAAATGTATTTGTAGATATTAATGATATGATTTATGATAAATATGGTCATCCTTATACTAATAGAGATGAAATGCTTCGTAGATTATATGTTGCTTGTTCTCGTGCTAGTAATCAATTAGTATTATCTTATGGCAAGTAAAACTGTTGACGAATATCCTGATTGTGAAAGATGTCCAAATCGTATATTTAATACAGGTAAATATATACAAGGTGGTAGAGGAAGTATTCATGGAGATATTGTTTTCCTATTTCCTAGAGGTGATAGAGTTTATTGTGATGATTATCAATTATTTACTGATATTGGTAATCTTTACGATGAATACTCTGGACGAAATAATACCGAAGATGTTTATATGACTTATAGTATTAAATGTGCTTGTTCTAATAATTATAATACTTATCTTACTGCTGTTGATAAATGTCGTAATATTCTATGGAAAGAATTAGCTAGAATTAATTATAAATATTTATTTATATTTGGCGATGCTTATCGTAGTATTAGCGATAATCCTATTCCTAGATTTATAGCTACTGGTGGTAAATATGTATTTAGTAATTATTCTCCTCTTATTAAATTTAAAGATGATAATCTTTATCATGTATTTAAACAGCGTTTTGCTGATGATATTAATTGGGTTAATGAAAATAGAAATAATTATGGTATAAACTTTATAAATGATTAATTGTATAGCTTATGATGTCGAAGTATTAAGAAACTTCTTCTCTATTACTTTTGTTAGCATTAATAGCTATCTTAAAGTTTTTAAAGATTGTGTTAATAGTAATGGAAAAGCTATTCCTTTAGTTCAAAAACTATCTGTTGAAGAAATTAAAGCTCGTCTTAAAACTGTTGAAAAATATAAATTTTATATAACAGATAAAGACGATAGTCAATTACTTTCTATGATAGGTTATATTAATAAGACTAGATGTTATAAGGATTCTAATGGAACTATTATTCGTACTGACTTGTATGGATTTAATAATTTCAATTATGATAATCTTATGATTGCTGCTTTACTTAGTTTTTATATGCGTACGAATAGTACGAAAGAACTTATTAATAAGTTATATGAAACTAGTAAAACTATTATTTCTAGTCAAGATGATAAAGATAAATTTAGAACTGATTTTTATCTTAATAGTCTTAGAAAATATAAACTACCATTTACAGGTGTTGATGTAATGCGTATATTTGCTCTTAATAAAGCAAGTGTAGTTGTAGATAGTAAAACAGGTGAACGTAAACCTGTTCCTAAAGGTTTAAAGCAAACTTCTATTAATCTTCAATGGTATGAACTTCTAGAATATGAACTTCCTGATATTAATGAAAAAGAAGCTGAACTATATAATGAAATTCCTAGTCTTAAAGGAATGAATATTAAACAGCTTAATAAACTAGTAGATAAATGGGATAGATTTATTCTTGATGAATATATTGAACCTATGATGTATTATAATCTTAATGATGTTTTCATTGTAGCTGAAATAGTTCGTCTTTATCCAGAAGAAATTAAATCTCGTTATGCTATTAGTAAAGCATACGATGTTGATGTTCTTAATTCTAGTCGTAGTAAAACTGCTGATATTCTTTTTGAGAAATTTTATAGTAAATTTAGTGGTCTTGCCCCTGAACAATGGAAAGGTAAGAAAACTGAAAGAACTGCTATGAGTTTTAAAAAAGTTATTTTTCCTTTTATTAAGTTTAAAACTAAAGAACTTCAAGATTTACTTGATAAACTTTATAAAACTACAATTTATAGAGTTAATAAAGATGCCTTTAGTGAGAATGTTAAAATTGGAGATATAACTTATACTCTTGCAACTGGAGGTTTACATAGTCAAGATGTTCCTATGGAGTTATATTCAACTACTCCTTATGGTGATTACTTAACTACATCCTCCACGGGGGGTAAACCTTTTAAAATTTATCATTTTGATGTTTCTAGTTTTTTTAATAGTATAATAGGTGTTCATAAAGTTGCTCCTGCTCATATTGATACAAATGCTTTTTGTAATTTAATTAGTTGGATGAAACAAAAACGTGTTGATGTGAAACATAGTGAAGAAGAATACATAGATGGTATTGCTAAAGATATTCTTGCTTTAGTTTTAAAGATTGTCATAAATAGTATTTATGGTAAACTTGGATTTGAAAAAGGAGATTTATATGACCGTCTTGCTGTTCTTAAAGTTACTGTTAATGGACAACTTATGCTTCTTATGTTATGTGAAGCTCTTGAACTAGATAATATTCATATTATTAGTGCAAATACTGATGGTATTATGGTTAAAGTTTATACTAGTCAAGAAGATAAATTTAAAGAAATTACTACTTGGTGGCAAAATATTACTGGAATGCAAGCAGATAGTGATGTTGTTCATAGTCTTATAGCTCGTGATGTTAATAATTATATTACTCAATTTAGGTCTAAAGGTAAACTTAAAATTGAATCTAAAGGTGCTCTTAATCCTATGATGTATTCTTTAGATTTAACTAAAGGTTATTCTATGCCTATTGTTGCTCAAGCTATTGAAAACTATTTTCTTAAGAATAAACCTGTGATGGATACTCTTCAAGAAGCTACTAATATTCTTGACTTTTGTCTTACTCAAAATGTAGGTAAACAATTTCATGTAGAAGAAACTAAGATTGAAAATGGGCAAGTTACTCATGTTGTTTGTCAAAGATATGTTAGATTTTATGTTTCTAATAGAGGTTATATTATTGAAAAAGTTCATAATGATAATGGTTCTCGTAGTAGAATGGCGGCTGGTTCTGTTGTAACAGTTATTAATAGTCTTGATGATAAAGATATTTCTCTTAGAGATATTAATTTTAAATTTTATTATCAAGAAGCTATGAAAGTTATTAATCCTATCAAACTTAAAATTTCTCCTAAAGGTAAAGGTAAAAGTAAAATTAAAAAATATAGTGGTATGTATAATCCTATTTTTAATGAAGATGATTTTGGATGAGAAATATAGTTGAAGAAACTTATGATAAACTAATTAACAAATGGGGTTCTAAAGAATATAAAGGTATTGGAACTATTAATTGTGTTCCACCTGTTGATTATTGTGAAATTATAAGTAGAATTATTAGTCTTATGAGAAATAAGAATGATAATATTAAAATACTTATTGTTACAGATAATTGGAAAAGAAGAACTGAAATTGTTGATAGTCTTAAAAATCATAATATAAATATAGATACTATTAATATTCTTACTCATACTTATGTTAATAGTAGATATAATTATAGTTATGATATTTCTATTGTTGTTGGAGTTAACGAATGGAATTTATCTTGTAATACAGTTTTTAATCATGCTAGATTTAAACTTATGATTTTAACTGAAAAAACTATTGATACTTCTATGTTAACTAAGATTTATAATAATATTCCACCTATTAATAATATTCTAAATTCTAGTGGTATGCGAGCCATACTCCCCGTAGAGGAACACAGAGAGCAGATTTTATTTACTAGTCAAGAAGATATTACTAATTACGATAAATATACTGAATTTATTACTCAGACTATTCAAGTATTTGGTAATCTTGATAATATTAAATGTGCTCGAAATGGTACTCAAGACGGACGTAGTGCTATGCAATATATTACAGAAATAGCTGAATATAATGGATGGAGTGCTGATATGGATATGACTAATCCTTTTAGTAAACAAATTGATGAATGTTATAATCCTCTTGTTCTTGCTGAACGAGTTAAGACTTTTTATAATATTGTTCGTGAACGTATGCTTATATGTTCTGATAATGTTTGTAAGCTAGAAAGGATAATTGAAATTATTAAAGATAATCCTGACAAACGATTTCTTATTATTAGTAAGAGAGGTGAATATGCTGCTACTGTAACTAAATATATTAATGATAAACTAGGTGAAATTTGTGGTGATTATCATGATAAGATTGAAGATAAAGTTCTAGTTGATGATAATGGTATTCCTGTTTTGTATAAGACAGGAAGCAAGAAAGGACAGCCAAGAATCGTCAAATCTAAGGCTATTTCCACGCTGAATTTGAAGTCTTTTAATGATGGCTTATTAAGAGTATTATCTATAAAAAATAATTCAACTGACAGCCTAGAAACAAGCATAGACGAATGGATTTTAACCTCACCTTTATGTGATACAATAGATGAACTTATTTATCGTTATAATAATGTTAATTGTAGTCAATCAAAACTTAAAGTACATAAACTTTATATAGCTGGTACTATCGAAGAAGCAAGTCTTAAAAAGGAAAAGTTATCAGTTAACCATGAAGTTATACAGAATGTTAATTCTGATATTAGTGCTCAAAATTTTGATGATATTGTTTGCTAGTATAAATATAATAGTTACATTTGTTGTGTAATCAAAATCGCTCTTTGATAGAATGGACGAAGATAAAGAAGTTAAAGTTAATGATACTGCTGTTGCTGTTAGTAATAGTGGTATTGAAAAACAACATGGTGTTCAACATTCTGTTGCTCCATATCAGCTTAATTATATGAGTGAAGCTGAAATTGCAAGTCTTGAAGTATTTATCAAACGTGTTATGCGTAGTGATAAATGTGGTATTAAGTCTGTTGAAGATGGTCTTGCTATTGCAATGAGAGCTAAAGACCTTAGACTTCCATTTTCTACTTGCATTGAACATATTCATGTAGTTCAAGGTAAAACAGGTGTTGATGTTCACATTATTAGGGCATTACTTGTCAAAGGCAGCGTGAGTTGGGAAAAAGTAGATAATTATCGCGCTCTGTACGAATATACAGATGGCTTTAATGCTTATGATGAAGATAAACTTCCATCTGACTGTATTAAGTGTCTTACTCCCAAAGAGGCACAAACTAAAAATGCAGAAGATAAAGACCATGAACATATATATGTTTATCCTGTTAAATATTATAAAGATTATAATGGTAATGTATATAAAGAATATCAACTTAATGGTAAGTTTGAAATAGCTACTAATACTAATGAAGCTAAACAAATTGCTTCTACTGGTAAAGTTCCTGTTTATAGAATACCTGCTGTTCCTATTGATTATATTACTAGTTATCGTTTTTATCGTAAAATTGGAGAACGTAATATGGTTGCTACTGGTGAGTTTACTTATAAAGATGCTATTGTTGCTGGATGTTTTGAAAAAGATACTTATAAGAAATATCCTAAAATAATGATAAGTCATAGAGCATTTGTTTATGGTGCTCGTGAAATTGCTAATGATTTAATTATGGGCTGTTTAAGCACAGAAGAATTAAAGACTATGCAAGGTATTGATTTAAGTAATGAAGATATTATTGATATTACTGAAATTCAATAACATAAACAAACTAGAGAAATTATTATTAAACAAAACAGTCGTATGACTGATATTATTCACTTTTAAATTACAAAAATTATGAAAGACTTTAAGAAAGGTTTGAGTTTTGGTATGGGTATTGTTAATGCTGGTCAAAGAGCAGTTAGTGAAGAACCTGAATTGGTAGTTGTTTCTACTCCCGGTAGTTTCCGTATGACTGCCCAAGTTTCTAAAGCTCTCGGCATTGCTCATGGTGAATATGTAATGTTCATTAATAACTGTGCAAACATTGATAATGCTATTATCAATAAAGTACCCGAAGTTGTTGCTTTCTGTGAAGAACAAGGTTTGGATATTGAATCTCCCGAAGCTGCTATGGCTGTTCATGCTGAATTTGATATTTGGGCTTTGGCTAAAGGTATTGCTGAATTAGACAAGAATGGTAATCCTTGTACTACTCGTGTTCGTATGACTAAGAATGATAAAGTTAAGTATGTTAATACTTACTTCCAAGAAACTCTTGAAGGTGCTTTATCTTCTTCTAATGAAGAACTTAAAGCTGCTCTTGGTCGTGAAGGTATTACCGAAGATGAACAGAAAGAACTTTTGGTTAGCTGTATTCAAGGTGATGAAGTTGCTAAGATTAAAGGTTCTAAATGTGCTAATACTGCTGCTTTGTCTGGTATTGGTGTAACTCTTAACTTTACTGATTCTAATGTTTGGAAACAGTTAAAAGCTGATATGACTGATGAAGAAGCTACTTCTAAGAATCGTGTTTATACAGTAGATATTGATAACTTGCAAGAAGCTGTTGTTAATAACGGTCATAAAGATATTGTTGTTAAGATTGCAATGCTTACCGAATATAAAGATGAAGAACCTATTCGTATCGGTAAGAAAGCTGAAAAAGAAGAAACTGCTGAATAATCAAATCTTCGTCCTAGAAATATAGTATCTTGAATATAGAGCTGCATTGTTAGTATTGCTAATAGTGCAGCTCTTATTTTATCTAATAATTCTTTTAATTACTTTAATTATGTCGACA
>CANORX010000019.1 GCA_947569225.1 uncultured Clostridia bacterium | reverse complement strand
ACTTGACAAACCTACACACTTATCATACAATTTTTTTCAATAATGTTGAATAAAGAAAATTGATATGGTATAATTATTTGTGTAAAGAGGAGTGATATTTATGGCAAAATTCTGTCCAAATTGTGGTAACGAAATAAAAGATGGAGCTGATATTTGTTTAAACTGTGGAAAAGCAGTAAAAAAAGAAGGTTCTAATACAAACCCTGGCGGAAAATCTAAAATAGCAGCAGGACTACTAGGAATATTCTTAGGTTCATTTGGAGTGCACAACTTTTATTTAGGATACACAGGAAAAGCAGTAGCGCAACTATTAATCACAATATTAACATGTGGATTTGGTGCAGCTATATCAGGTGTTTGGGCACTAATAGAAGGAATACTAATTCTAACTGGAAGTATAAACACAGATGCAGATGGAAACGAACTTGCAAACTAAAAGTCTATAAAGACTTTTTTTAATTATGAATAGAATATATAAAACACTAACACTCCTAATAGAAATCATATTTGCATACATAACACTATTTAGTAACATAAAAATCGCGTGCTTATCTAAAACAATACTAAACATATCATGTCCTGCATGCGGACTAACAAGAGCATTTAAAAGCATAATAAAACTAGACATAATAAAAGCTATTAAATATAACTATTTATCCATAATAGTACTAATATTTCTAATCATACTAAACTATTATTTAATTTATGACATAATAACAAATAAAAAACAAACCAATAAATATTTAACAAAAATAGGATCTTACTACATAATAATAATCATAATACTATTAATAACACTCATACTTAACAACATAAGAAAAATATAAACAAAAAAACCATAAACGAATCTAGTAGACAAACTAGCGTTTATATGCTATCATTTAAATATAAAAAAAGAAGGGAAAATTATTATGAAAAAACAAAATACAAACTCACACCTACACCATAATAATTGCACTTGTTAAAAATTCGACTTTAAGAATTAACACAAGTGCTATATTGTGGTGCTTGTATAAATAGAAAAACTATACAAAGTACCAATTGTATAGTTTTATTTAATTAAGAAAGAAGGAACATATGAAAATACAAAATGTAAAAGGTTGTTATGATTTTTTACCTAAAGAACAAAAAATTAGAAATTATATAAACGAAACATTAAAAAACATATTCGTTCAATATGGCTACAACTCAGTAGAAACACCCATACTATGTTACTATGACATGCTAAGTGGAAAATATGACGAAGAAAATGACATACTAAAAGAAATATATAAACTAAAAGACCAAGGAAACAGATGCCTAGGGCTTAGGTACGATTTAACTGTACCATTTGCAAAACTAATTGCACTAAACAAAAACAAAATAAAAATGCCATTTAAAAGATATGAAATAGCAAAAGTATTTAGAGATGGCCCAGTAAAAATAGGAAGAGACAGAGAATTTACCCAATGTGACATAGATGTAGTAGGACTTAAAGGACAAATGATTGAAGCAGAACTACTAAGCATATACGTTGAATCTTTCAAAAAACTAAACATAGACATAACAATAAAATATAACAATAGAAAACTAATGAGTGGAATAATAATAGAAAGTAAAGTACCTGAAAACCTAATCTCCTCAACCATTACAATACTAGATAAAATAGAAAAAGTAACAACAAATGAACTAAAAAATATGCTAACAAACATAGGATTAAACATAACACAAATAGAACAATTACTAGAATACTTTAAACTCACATTAGACGAATTAAATATAACATTTAAAAACAGTGAAAACAATCTAATAAAAGAAGGCATAAACGAATTACAAGAACTAGAAAAATACTTGAGTGGAATGAATTTACTAGAATATTGCATATACAAACCAACACTAGCTAGGGGACAAGACTACTACACTGGAAATGTATTTGAAGTATACGAAAAAAACGGAAAAATAAGTGGTTCAATAGGCGGAGGCGGAAGATATGACAAAATGATAACTGAGTTCATAAACGATAACAACGAATACCCTGCAGTAGGAATAAGCTTCGGTCTAACATCAATATATGAATTACTAAAAGACACAAACCTATTCACTAGAAGTGCACTAATAGACATATTTATAATACCAATGGACACTCAAATAGAAAGCCTAAACCTTGCTAATAAACTAAGAAACCTCGGACTAAAAGTAGAAATAGAAATGGAAAACAAAAAAATCAAAAAAAGTTTAGACTTCGCAAACAAAGAAAACATTCCATACGTAATAATACTAGGCCAAGACGAACTAAACAGAAAATCATTCAAACTTAAAAATATGTTAAAAAACGAAGAAGAACAAATAAACTTTGACGAATTAGAAAAAATCAAAAAAATAATAGAAAACAAAAATAACTGTTTAAACAACTAAACAGTTATTTTCTTAATCTTAAAGATAATCTTACCAATAACAAAAATTAAAACTAAAATAACAAAAATAGAAACATTAATAGCCCAAGGAACAATAACATACTGAAATTTATTCAAATAAATCTCATAAGGAAGCATAAATAGAACAATACCTAAAAAAGGTAAAAATATAAATAATAACGAAGAAAGCTGAGTCTTCTTTTTATCAAAATTAAACAAACTCTTAAGTCCAGATTTCAAAAACAATAAACAAAAACTACCAGCAAAAGTCATTAATAAAACCCATACAAGAATACTTATATTCTCAGTATTTTGAATAAAACTAAGAACACTAAGAGTCTTTAAAACAGCATAAGAAGGAAAAGTATAAATATTCGCAATATTAATCCCAAGTACACTAACAATAATGAAAAATATTAAGAAAATACTTATCATCTCTAAAGTATAAATAGAAAGTATAGACCTAGTAACCTTATTAGAATTAGTAACATTATCTTTAGGAATAACTAAAGTTAAAAAAGCTGGAACCAAAACAATAAAAGTAAAAACCAAAACTGACTTTCCTGTATGCATTAAATCAAAATTCAAAAGAGGCTTTAAATTATTCATATCAACCTGAGAAAACAAAGAAACAACATTAAACACAAGAAGTAAGAAAGCAACAGCCAAACAAAACGTAGCGAGCCTACCAATAACATCAAAATCAGTTGTACTTGCATACAAAAGAGGAGCAGCAATTAACAAACCAATAAATAAATTAGGAGTCTCAACTAAAAACTCTGAAGAAATAAAAGTAACCAATCTCCAAATAATAATAATCGTTAAAAGAAACACCAACATCATAAGAATAAAAGAAACACACTTACTAATCCATTTAGGAAAAATAGCCTCTATTTTCTTAAAAATATCTTTATCTGGCATAAAATTAAAAATACGTAAATATATAAATATTAAAAATAGCCCAACAACAAAACTAATACCTAAAGAAATATAAAATGAAGTTTTAGACTCATGAAGAATATAAGGAAAAATAATACCAAGAAGAGACGAATTTAACATACACATAAAAATCAAAGAAAACGTTAAACTACTAATCTTATATCTATTCATTAAATATCTCCTTTCAAATTACCTTGCTTTAATAAAGACACTTCTATATCATAATCAAAATCTATATTATTTAACCCTTCTGTATCCCAATCCTTATTATCCCAATCAAAATAATCAGTCTCATTCTTATAAATCCAATTACCAATACCAATAAAATCAGTCTTAGATTCCTTAGCAAGCAAAATAGTTTTCTTAATATAATCAGTAATAGTATCCTTTGTCAAATCAGCTAACTTATCCAAAGTCTTCGTATCACTTAAACTCTCCTCACATCCATAAAAGAATACTTCTGCTTGAACCTCACCTTTAATAGTTATCTTATTTCCTTTAAGTTCATCAAACCCTATCTTAGACTTTAAAGTCTGTACAGTAAAATGATTATCTCCACAAGAACTAGTAACAGAACCATTCTTAATATGATTAGTTAAAAAATTATATCCAAAACTCTCATCTTTACCTATATTAATAGTATTACCATCCTTATCAAAAGCAACTAAATTATAAATCTCTATATAATCATCAGTATCACTTTCCTTTAAAGTCTCATTATCCTCTGCCTCTTCTAAACTACCAACTAAATGAATATTTGGATAAACAGGAGTAATTCCCTTATCGAGATACTCTCTCAAATAATCCTTAAACGTAATACTATGTGAAGCACCATACCTTCCCTCACTTCTCCTTATTAACTCAGAAACATTAGAAGCCGGATTCAAATTAAATTGTGAAAGAGCAGAAAGAACATCCTTAGGATCATCATTAGTAGCGGTCACTATCAAAAAATTCAATGACAACTTTGTATCTCTAGCTAAAAAATCAAGAACTTCCTTCAAATTTTCATTAGTAACAGACTTATCTATAATCATATATTCCATATTAGAAGAGAAAAACACTTTAGAAGTTTTCATATTAATACTACGAATAGCATCCGCCACAGTAGTGCCCTCTCCACTCATAACACTTATTGGACTCTCAGGAACCCCCTTATCTCCTGCTTCAACAATATTAACAATTTGCATATCTATAACATAATTACCATCCCTCTTACTTATCGCCATCGCACTTATAATACCAAGCTCAGTAAGCTCTTTATAATTCCAACACCCAGTACACATAAAAACAATACAAATAAATATTAAAAATTTTTTCATTTAACATTAACCTCCTTTACAACATTCTTTTTTGCTAAATATGAAGGTCTCTTATTAATCTTAGTCAAATCTCTTCTAAGCAAAGCATTACTCTGATCTTTTAAAATAAAAGGTGCTAAAGGAATCAAATAAGGCTTTCCAAAAGTTTTAATCGTACACAAATTAATAATTAACAAAATAAATCCACACATAAAACCAACCATACCAAAAAGTGCTGACAAAATCATCAAAACATATCGCCAAAACCTAATAGAACCTTGAATATCATAATAAATAAACACTAAATTAGAAATCGCACTAATAGCTACAACTATAACCATAATAGGAGAAATAAGCCCAGCTTGAACAGCAGCATCTCCCAAAATCAAAGCGCCCAAAATTGATAAACTTGTACCTCTAGTAGAAGGAGTTCTAGCATCTCCCTCATATAATAACTCAAAAGTAAACATCAAAATAAAAGCTTCAACAATAGCTGGAAAAGGAACCTGACTTCTTTGAACTGTAAAATTAATTAACAAACTAACAGGCAAAACTTCCTGGTCATAAGTAATAATAGCAATAAACAAAGCAGGTGTAATAATAGCCAAAAAATAAGCAATAAATCTTATTAACCTAATAAAACTTGAGAAAAAAGGCTTATGATAATAATCCTCACTCGAATGAAAGAAATCCACAAAAAATGTAGGAGCAATAAGAACACTAGGACTATTTTCCATAGTAACAGCAATTCTTCCATCTAACAAAAACCTACAAGTATCATCTGGTTTTTCTGTATATAGTAAAGTTGGAAACAAAGTATGATTCTCTTTATTAATAAAACTCTTAAAATTATTAACATCCATTACTCCATCAATATTTATCTTTCCTAAATAATCCTTCATTTGGTTAACAATATCTTCTTCACATATATTCTCCATATACATAATACCAACTTTATTCTTAGTTTGCTTACCAATAGTTAACTCTTCCAAACATAAATGCTCACTCTTTATTCTTTTCCTAATAAGACCTATATTTTTATTATAATTCTCTGTAAAACTATCCTTAGGCCCTCTAATAACAGGTTCACCAGTAGGCTCAGTAACACCTCTATCTAACTCTGCCCTTGTCTCATAAGCAATAACTTCATTCTTATAAATTATAATAGTAAAACCACTAAAAAGAAGTTCAAGAAGAGAATCTCTATCACTCACATTCTTAAAATTTATAGAAGGAATATTATCTTCAACATCTCTCTTTAAATTCTTAAGAGGAGTAGACCCAACAATACTTAAACCACTGAAATGCTTTAAAATAAAATCATTAACCTTATCTCCACTAGATACTGCCTCATTAGTTATAATATAAACATGCTTAAAAACCCCAACATTTATATCTTTTATAATTAAATCAGGCATCTTTTTCTTTAAATCTTCTAAATATTTTATAATCTCTTTTGTATTCATACTATTATTATGATGTTATATTTATTAAATTATTCAAAAATAAAACTAATATCTAAAAAAATAGAAAAGAAACAAACTTGACTTTTGTATGTATTTATGGTACAATTATATTCGTTAAAGGGGGAATAATGAATAACAAATTAAATAATCAAAACTTTAATTCAGCACTATTCTTATCTTACATAATTACAGAAGGATTTGATCCAAACAACTATGCAAACATCTTAGAACTATTCCAATCTGCAAACGCTTCAATGTCTCAATTCCTAACTCCATATAACCAATATTTATTATCTAGGCAAGTTAACTATGATGAATTAGATAAGTTAAACATAGATGGTGCCTATGGATACTTAGACGAAAATGGAATATTAGTACCAAAAACAATATACAATGACGCTAGATTTTTACAAAGCAGAGAAAAAAGTATGTATAAAAGACATGGTTATGGATGTCCAACCATAGAAAATTTTGATGTAATAATAGGAAATGGAAACTCACAATATACAAGGCATGCTGCTCATTTACCACAAGATCAATACTTAGGATTCTGTATGGATAAAGATTCTGCTAATTTAGAAAATTCACTTAAACTATATGAACATTTAGTAGAACTGATAAATAGTTATCGTAGAGAAGAATACATTTTAGCAAGAGAGTCAATAAGTAGTGGAAATAAAGAATTATGTTTATTAAAGAGAAAGTAACAAAAAAAGTTACTTTTTATTTTTGTATTAAACTAAAATAATTGTAAACAATAAAAAAGGTGAAAAAAATGAGTATATGGGCATATTTTGAACATGACAAAAAAACTTTAGAAGAAAACAAAGAAGTAGACATCCTAATTATAGGAGGTAGTCTTACAGGATTACTAACTGCATACTACCTAAAAAATAAAAATATAAGTGTAGTAGAAGCTAGAACTATAGGAAGTGGAGTAACAAAAAACACTACGGCCAAAATTACATACTTACAAGATAGAATATATAGTAAAATAGCAAAACTAAGGGGTAAAACTAATGCAAGACTATATTTAGAATCTCAAAAAAAAGCTATAAAAGAATATGAAAAAATAATAGAAAAAGAAAAAATAGACTGTGACTTTACTAAAGTAGAATCTTATGTCTTTGCAAATAAAAAAAGTGAAATAAAAAAATGTAAAAAAGAAATGGAGTTTCTTAAAAACTGTAAAATTGAAGTATCAGAAAGTGAATTACCATTAGAAACAAAATCATACTTCTCTTTTAAAGTTAATGACACATACGAATTTAATCCACTTAAATTTTTAAAAAAAATATATAACATACTAAAAAACTCTGAAATACCCATATATGAAAACACCACAGTCTATAGCATCAAAAAAACTAATAGCACATACACCTGTAACTGTGGAAAATATAAAATAAAAGCAAAAAAAATAGTATTAGCAACACAATATCCATACTTCCTATATCCAATATTTTTACCACTAAAATCTTATATAGAAAAATCTTACATATGTGTAAAAAAAGTAGAAAACTTTAAAAACATATCATGTATCAGTAGTAGTTACCCAGTATACTCAACTAGATTTTATAAAGATGAAAATAACACATACCAAATATGTTTAGGAAGTAGTCATAACATAGCCTTTAAACAAAACGACATAGAAAACTTCGAAAAAGTTAAAAAAACTTTTAAAATAACCGATGAAGAAATCATATATAAATATTCAAACACTGACATAATAACATCAGACCACTTGCCATTAATAGGTGAAATAAAAGAAAAACTATATATAGGATGTGGATATAATACTTGGGGAATGACAAATTCATTACTAGCGGCTAAAATAATATCAGATTTAATAAAATCAGGAGTAAGCGAATATAAAAACATATTTAACCCTAAAAGAATAAACATATCTAACATCATAAAACTTCCATATTACATATTTAGTGGAGTAAAATCATACATTTCATCAAAAATCATTACAAACAAATCATGGTATAACAAAAATATAAAAGTTAATAACATAGGAATATATATAGATGAATTAGGAAAAGAACACAAAGTTAAAAACAAATGTCCTCACATGGGCTGTAGCCTAATATTTAATGAAACTGAAAAAACTTGGGACTGTCCATGCCATAGTTCTAGATTCGATATAGATGGAAATTGTATAAAAGGTCCTAGTAACAAAAACATTAAACTATAATTAAAGGTGAGTAGCCTTTGATTTTTTTTATATATTATTTGATTTTTGATATATTATATGGTACAATACATCCCATATATTTTAAAATTTAAAACTATAAAAAAGAGAAAAAAATAAAAAGGAAGTGAAAAAATGGCAAGACAAGCTGGAAGAAAGCAAAACGAAATATTAATAAAAGAAATACAAATGGGTACTAAAACATCATATGAAGAAATAATAAACTATTACAAATCATTAGCAGAAGAAATAGCAACGAATTATTTTGATTTAGGAGTAGAAAAAGAAGACATAATATCTTCTTCATTAGAAGGATTAGTATTAGGGGTAAATAAATTAGCCACTTTAGGATACACAAAAAATATATATAAAACAATCACAAGAAATATAAATAGTACAATAGAAAAAAATATACTTGCATACTATGGAATATATTTAGATACTGATAAATCACATTTAAAAAATAGAATAATGGCTGTTTTAATAGCAAAAAGGGACTTAAAGAAAACACTAAAACATAATCCAACACCAAAAGAAATAAGTGAACACACAAAAATAAGTGAAGAAGAAGTCGAGAAAATACTAAACTTTTTATTTAAACACACAAACATTGAATATAGTGAATTTAACAGTAATAATATTAATTTTTTAGAACTAGAACAAGACACATTAAATATTAATATTTACGAAATGCTAATAGAAAACTTTTTAACTGAAAAAGAAAAAAAAGCACTTTATTTAATTGAATGTAAAATTCCATACAAAAAAATATGTAAATTACTAAACGTATCTATGCCAAGGACAATAGAACTTATAAAAACAGCAAGGCAAAAAGTTAAATTATTAAAAAGTTGGATAAAAAAAGAAGATTATGAAAGTATAAGTAATTACTTATTTAGTAAGAAAAAAATAGGAGAATTAATACAATTATTTAAAAAAGGAAATATAGAAGCATATAATTATCTTTATAATTATTATATAAATTTTTTTATAAATAGCTTAATGAGTGAGTACACTGATTATTTAAGTGAAGAAGAAATAAGTGAAATAATTACTGAAGAAGTTACTAATGCTTTAAAACATGGCGAAACATACATAAGAAGAATAATGAAACTAAATATTATAGACTCACTAGAAAGAAGAAAACAAAGAAACAAATTTATAAAAAAATTAAATTAATAAAAAGGAGTTAAAGAAATGCCTAGAAAAACAGGGGAAAAGATAAACGAAACATTAATAAAAGAAATACAAACGGGTGATAGAAAATCATTTGAAGAAATGTTTATACGTTACATGTCATTAGCAAAAAAAATAGCAAAAAATTATTTTGATTTAGGAGTAGAAGAGGAAGATATAATATCTTCTTCATTAGAAGGATTAGTATTAGGAATAAATAAATTAGTTAATAACGAAACATTAAAAAATAAATTTAGAACACTAAAAAATGAAATAATAAAAACCATAGAGCTAAATATATTAGAAAACTATGGAATCTCTTTAGATAATAACCAAACACATATAAAAAAACAAATAATAGCAGTTTTAATAGCAAAAAGAGACTTAAAGAAAACACTAAAACGTAATCCTACACAAAAAGAAATAAGTGAACACACAAAAATAAATGAATATAAAGTTAATAGAATTATTGGATATCTATTTAAAGATTCAAGTATTGAATATAATGAATCACATAAAAAAGATATTAAATTTTTAGATTTAGAAGAAAACATAATAAATGCCGAACTTCTAGAATACTTAATAGAACAAAACCTAACAAAACTAGAAAAAGAATGCTTACAATTACATAAATTAGGACTTAATTACAAAGATATAGCCTTACAATTAAATATAACACGTCAAAAAGTTGGATCTTTAATAGAAAGTATAAACTTTAAAATTAGTTTTTTTAAAACAAACATAGCTAATAATAAACATAGAAATATAATCAATTATCAAAATAATAAAAAAACTTTAGCTGAATTATTAAATATGTTACTAGAAGGAAACTTAGAAGTATTAGAAATAATTTA
>CANORX010000018.1 GCA_947569225.1 uncultured Clostridia bacterium | reverse complement strand
TACTGTTGTAGCAAGTGCTGAACAAACTGCTAATGCAGAAGTACAAACTCCTAAAAAACGTAGAGGTAGAGGTATTAATAATGATTTACGTGATGTAACTCGTAAAAAGTTTGATGAACGTACTGATTGTAATAAAGCTAATGGCTTGTTTATTGGTCATCTTGAAGATGTTAAAGTTGATTGGGCTACATTGAAAGATGATATTCAAGGTATGCCTTCATTTGCTGGTATGAGTATTCCTTATCTTACATTTACTTTTGCTAGTAATCATGAAAATATCAATGAACGTCGTTATGTAACTCAACGCCTTCTTCCTGCTGAAAGTAATGTTGAAACTATTCCCGGTGGTAAAGGTGCTTGGAAAGTTGATAACATTTTCCGCTTTATGAAACATATATATAATGTATTTGTTCTTAAAGGTCGTGATTTAACAGAAGAAGAAATTGATGCTCTTACTTTACCTTTTGAAGATTTTGATGAAAATATGCAATATGTACCTGTTGAAGCTGAAGAAGTTATAGCTGGTTATAAGACTGTGTTTGAAAATTATGTTAAATTACTTAACAATAATGGAAAACCTGTTTATAAAGATGCTAAAGGTAAACCTATTACTATTTGGATGAAACTTCTTCGTTTTATTAAGAATGATGGTAAATGGCGCGCTGTTGTTGGAAGTAAATCCTCATTTGGTGATTTAGGATTTCCTACATTTATTAATGATGGAGTTATTGAACTTTATAAAGAACAATCAGCTCCTAGTCTTCATATTGACCCTTATAAAGAAAGTATTGTTTATCAAAAATCTGCCGAACAAGCTAAACAGCCGAATGTTGCTATGCCTGGTGTAGGTGTAATGCCTGGTGTTCAAACTGCTGCTCCTATGAATCCTGTTGGTGGATTTAATGGAGGTGGAGATTTTAGTCCATTTGGCGGTGGTAATGATGCTGCTGGTGCTTTTGTTAATCCAACAGAAGATTTACCATTTTAAAAAATTAAAGTTAGTTAAATAGTTGTATGTAAGAGGATTGGGTACTATTTTAGTGCCTAATCCTCTTTTTTTATATGTTCACGATAAAGGTCAAATTAGAAATATTATGAAAAGAAATATTAATAATACTATTTTAACTAAAGATTATATTTTCTCTAAAGTTAGTCAAGTAACTATTTTTAGTGCTTATACTGGAATTAGTGTTGAAGATATACAACATTGTATAGATACAGGAGAATTTATATCTAGTCCTTTTCGTGAAGATACTCATCCTAGTTTTGGTTTTAGATATGATAATAGGAATAAACTTAAAGGAAGAGATTTTGCTGGATATTGGTGGGGAGATTGTATAGACGCTGCTGCAACTGTACTCTCTGAAATTGTTCATAAGCAAATTGATATTTCTATTAAAAGTCAATTTCTATTTGTTCTTAAACATATTGCTTATACTTTTAGAAATATTATTTATGGACAAGATAAAGATGAAAACAACGATTATAATATTACTAGGGCTATTAGTAATGTACGTAATCATAAACCTATTATTGAGCTTGTTACTCGTCCGTGGAATAATTTAGATGCTAAGTATTGGGGACAATTTGGTATTAATCTTAATTTTCTTAATACTCATTTTGTTTATCCTGTTGACCAATTTTATATTAATCGTTCTACTAATCCTATTCCTAAATATTTTTACGATAAAGATAAAACAGATTTATGTTATGGTTACGTTCTTGGACAAGATAAAAGAGGAATAGTTAATGTTAAATTATATTTTCCTAATAGAAATAAGAAAACTGAAGTTAAGTTTATAACTAATAGTAATACTATTGAAGGAATTATTAATCTTGAATTAGATAATTATGACATTATTATTATAACTAAATCTACTAAAGATAGATTAAGTCTTGAATGTTATCTAAAGAGTATTAATCATTCCATCCTCTACGGGGGGTTTACCCTTGAATCTAAAACTATTGGTGTTGTTAATATTCCACATGAAACTTATAAACTTCGTCAAATTGAATATGATTGGCTTCGTAGTAAACTTAATCGAAATGGTTTTCTTATTAGCCTTATGGATAATGATAGAACTGGTCTTATGGAAGCTGTGATTCTTAAGAATGATTATGATATTATACCTATTATTATTCCTAAAGAACTTGGTGTTAAAGATTTTGCAGAATTGAGAAGTAGTTATTCTATAAATGTTATTAATGAACTAACTCAACAAGTTGTTAAATATATAGAAGATAATTATGGAGAAGAAACTGAATTTACTTGGGATACGGAAGAAAGTAATACTTTGCCATACTAAAAGTTTAGCTGGTGTTACATATACTGTTATGCGTCCTATTACTGAACAAGATGAACAAGATCTTGATAAATGGGAATATATTAATATAGATGGTAAACGTATTGATAAAAAAGATATTTATTGTTATGGAGAAATTAATCTATCTTCTAATGATGATGTTGAATATATCAAAAAGTTTAGCTTACTTGATACTGATAATGGTGGAACTATTCATAGTAATTTTAATTATCAAGAAGGTTATGCTGTTATTGAAGGAATAGCTAAAACTTATCCTACATTTGATATTATTGAATGGTTTAAATATAATCATTGTCTTATAGGTAAACCAACTCGTATTATTATTTATAAATGTAAGAAAGAAAATCTATGATAATAAAAGGATATGAAGAAAAGCTAGATGATAGAGATATTAGATATATTAATTATGTTATTGATAAATCTACAATGGCTGATGCAATTGAATCTTATATTAAAGATTTAGATTGTACTACTATTTATCCTGATGGTTCTCGTCCTAGACAAACTATTAATTATGGTTATCGTATTACTCTTTCTAGTATTGAATATATTCTTGATAAACTTTATCTTGTTCTAGAACATCATCCAGAAAAAGCTCAAAGTTATATTGATTATCGTAATACTATTATTAAAAAAATTATTGATATACATGAAAAAAATCTTGATTTTGAGAGAAGAAACCCAGTACGATATTATAGTAAAAAACCAAGGAAAAGCACTAGAAGTGCTAGCAGAGTTAATCAATCAAAAGATGTCTTTACAGGTAAGCCCATTGATGTTAGCACCGGTATTGCAAAGGCTATTAAGCCTAAAAAGGAAACGATTGCTCAGCGTAAAGCTAAACTTCTAGGTGGTAAAGCTGTTAGTTTTGCATTTAATGGTTTAAAAATAAGTGAACATAATGAATAAACTTTATCGTAGAAATAATAATGGTGCACCTACTGTTTGGTGGGCTGAACTTGACAGTGGTACTAATAGTATCACTGTTTTTTATGGTCTTGTTCGAGGTAATATTCGTAAAGAAGTTTATGCTGTTACTCAAAAAGATGGTCAAAAAGAACTTGAAAGTAGATATAATGATAAGATTAAACAAGGATATACATATCTTAATGAACTTTGTGATATGCAGGGTTTACCCCCCGTGGAGGATGGAGATAATGATACTCTATTTAATTTTCTAAATACTTATCTACCTAAAGACCTTAGTAATGGAAACAGTAATCTTTTACTTCCAATGCTTGCTAAAACGTATAATGGTAATGTTTGGAAAAAAGTCAGTTGTATGTATGGTCAGTATAAGATTAATGGTCTACGTTGTATTGTTACTGCTTATACTCAAAATGATATGTTTAAACCTGTTAGGCTTCGTTTCCAAAGTCGTGAAGGTCTTACTTGGCATACTCTTGGCTATCTTGAAGATTATTTGCTTGCTACTATTAATACAAATATTATCGACGATATGATTAATGGATTTGCAGCACTTGATGGTGAAGTTTATCTTCCGGGTTATACTGTTAATCAAATTAATCATTTTGTTAAAGATGCTAATTGTGTTGAAAATAAACTTCTTCAATTTTGGTGTTATGATATTATGATGGAAGGTGACCAAGCTCATAGAAATATGTATCGTTATCATATTAAAAAGCCTACTTCTTTTAATAATATTGAAGAACATTATAATAATAAAGAGCGATTGATTATTCTTCCTAGTATATATATTAATAATAATGATAAAGCTATTAAAGCTAGAAATAATTTTATTAATATAGGTTTTGAAGGTCTTATACTTCGTAATACTGAAACTGATTATCAATACGGTAGACGTAGAGCTAATTATATGGAGAAGTTTAAAGATGCTGCTGAAGGAGATTTTATAATTCTTGATATTTATAAAGAAAAGAAACGTGATTTACCCATTCTTCTTTGTAAAAATGATATTAATGATGAAAAGTTTGAAACTCGTTTAAGTGTTAGTCATATTGTTCAACAAGAAGTTTTATTCGATTCTCAATCTTATATTGGTAGAACTGTTCATATAGAATATGGCGAACGAAGTGGCGTTGCTAGAGTTCCATTTCATATTAAAACTGTTGTTATAAATGGAGATACTAGATTATAATGTAATTAGAAATAATAATTTTGATAGAACTAAATCTTATTTTAGTTGTTATTATAAATCTATTATTCTGTTTACTGATTATGATGCTAAAAGTTATAATTTTGCTGTTAGATATAATGATATAACTAAAAGTAATGAACTTTATGTGATTTTATATAATGATAATAGAATTAATAATAGTGTTCCTATTATTCGAGATGCTAATACTGGATTTAAGTTATATATTCCTAATATAGTTATTAGACTTCTCGATACAAGATTGCGTAATGCTTTTGTTGTGTCTAAAGATGATTTTAATATTAATGTTAAGTTTGTAGAAGGACGTAATGATTTTTGTATTATTTATCATATAGATATTGAATAAGGTGAAGCCTAGTACACAATATGATGTGCTAGGCTTTTCTGTTTTACATGGGTGTAAAATTGTATATGACACGCTAGTAGACATGATTCTTTTTGCCTGTATTCAATTTTATATATCAGAATGATTAATCTATCATGTAAAATTTGCGTGTCATGGTGAGCCTTAAAATGCGTCATTCTCACTATGATATTTAACATTAAATTCAGCATCATTATTACTAGTAAATTCCTATTATATTTTTATATTTGTCTTGATAAACAAAAACAAATTATTATGAGTATTAATAAAGTTTCTATTGTTGGTATTAAAGGATTTAAAGGAAGTGGTAAAGATACAGTTGCTTCTATGATTAGTTATATTCTTCATGATGGTATTATGAAAGCTAATTATGATACTTGGCTTCTTTATCATAAAAATGATTTTATCGAAAATGATGAAATAATTATTCATTTTGCTGATAAACTTAAAGATGATATATCTGAATTTTGTGGTATTGACCGTAAACTTCTTGATAGGCAAGATATTAAAGAAGAAAATTATTATAATTTTAAAACTGGTATTGTTTCTACTAATATCAAAGATGCATATAGAGTTATTAATAATATAGGGGAATTTAATTATGATAATTTATCTTCACTTCTTTCTTTAAATAATAATATTTCTATTAAAATTAGAGTTCTTCTCCAATATTATGGTACTAATGTTATTAGAAATCATTTTTGGCATAATGCTTTTGTTCATTATACTATTAATAAAGCATTTGATATTAGAAATAAACTAGGTCAATGTATTATTGCTGATGCTAGATTTGATAATGAATGTAATGTTATTAAAGTATGTGGTGGAAAAATAATAAGAGTAGATAGAAGAGTTAATAATGATAATCATGAAAGTGAACAAATAAAAATTTGTGATGATGATTATGTTATTGATAATACTGGTACTCTTGTTGGTCTTTTCTATAAAGTTCTTATATGGTATGAAATTACATCCTATTTTTGGTATAAATGCTCTTGCTAGAGTTTGTATATGTTGTGGTAAAGTTATTGGTTATACTCCACTTGGAAATTCTGTTGAAGAAGATGCTAGTAAGAGTAAACAAATAGCTGAAGCTATTGTATGTAAAGAATGTATAGATAAACTTGATAGTGAAACTTGCTTTATAGCTTGTGACATGGATAAAGATAATTATATAACTGCTACTTATGATACTTTATGGATTAGAAATAAAGGTCTTAAAGAGTTTTTTAAAGAGCTTGATTCTATACAGCCTATTAATATTATACCTAAAGAACATTTTTATAGTATATTTGGAAATGTAGTTAAAGATTTTTATAATAATAAAGAAGATGAAAATAATTGAACCAAAAGTTGAACTTTGGCAACAAGGAGATGATTCTAAAGCTCATGTTGCTAGATGCGCAAGAGTTTGTTATGGTAGAGCAACAGGTAATGATGAAGCTACTATTAAACGACTTATTAATGATGAACATTGGAGTATGTTTCGTCATGGAACTTATTATATAATAGCTAATGATAGTGATAAAACTTTAGAAACTATTATTATTAATTATGCTAATACTATTGGTTTTAGTTATCATTATGAAAAACATGTTTATTATATAACTGTTAATGGTAATTGGGTTTTAGACCATAAAACACAATTTGGTTATCTATCTAAATATATTGTTCCTATTGAAGATTTTCGTAATACTGAAATAGGATTTCATATGATGAGATATACTTTTTGTGTTGATACACAAATTAGCACTTCTCGTGAATTAAACCGCGTTAGTCCTAATAGTATTGCTGAAAAATCAACTAGATATGTTTATGAAGATGGAAGTATTTGTAGACCTCATTGGATAAGTAAAGAAGAAGCTGAATTATTTAATAATGATAATAATATTACTTTAAATGAAGCTATAAATGTTTATCTTAATGGATGTAAAAGAGATTTTGAAGAATATAAAATTCTTGTAGATAAATATAAAATCCATCGTCAAGATGCTCGTGGTAAACTTCCTCTTGATACTGCTACTAGATGTATTTATACATATTCCGTAAGAGAATGGCGTCATATTATTGATTTACGTTATTATGGTACTACTGGTACTCCTCATCCTAATTGTATTATTATAGCTGGTATGATTAGAAATAATTTAATGGAACTTGGATATGACTTCAGAGATTGATAAACTTAAACATTTTCATATTGAAGATTATAGTGGTATTTATTTTACTGATGAGTTAAATGCCGGTGAAGAATTTCTTTATACTACAATTGGAATTAAAGATGATAAAGAAGTAACATTTCTATGTAAATATGTTAAAAATAAACATATTGAGGCTTGTCCTAATTGTGTATTTAATAACTATCTTTGTCATGGTCTTTTATGTAATATTGTTGTTCTTAAAGTAGTTAAAGATGAAGAAATGAGAAATAATAAATAAATTATTAACTATTTAAATATTAAAGTTATGGAAAGAAGATTTTATGGTTTTAATAACCGTTTTAGAACTACTAAAAATACAGAAGCTATTGTATTTGAAAATGGTGGATTTGTTGGTAATCTTGGTTTAGTAAAAAAACTATGGAAGAAATATACTGAAGCTATTTATAAATATAGAACTAATACAGGTAAAATGACTGCTAGTGATTATACTCATTTATTTGGTTATTTAAATCCTTATTATCGTTCTGCTTATAATATACCTAAACGTAGAAAATAATGGCAAGTATTTATAATATTACTACTGAACTTGAGGATATATTTCTTGAATTAGAAGAAAATGGAGGTGAATTAACTCCTGAACTTGAAGAACGCCTTGCTATTACACAAGATAATCTTAAATCTAAACTTGATAGTTACCGTAAAGCATATACTATGTTTAATCTTGAAGCTGAATCTTGTAAAAAAGAAGAGCAACGATTAGCTGTTCTTCGTAAAACTAAAGAAAACAATGCTGAAAAACTTAAAGGAGTTATGCTTGATGCTGTTATTGCTTATGGAGATTTAGGTAAGTCTGGTAATAAAGTTATTAATTTAGTTGATAGTAAACTCTATACTAAGAACAGTAAATGTGTTGAGATTGATGAAAATCTTAATCAAATATTTATTGATTTAGTTCTTGAACATTTACAATCTCTTTGGGATAATGATATGATTGATAGTAATTTCTCATTTAGTAGAGATGTGCTTCTTGAACAAATTAATGATAAATTTACTGAAAGATATCCTGAACAATCTGCTAGACTTAGAGAAGAAACTGGAGGTTATTTTACGCTTGATGATTTAGATTGTATTAAAGTTAAATTTGAGATTGAAAAACCTGTTGGTGATTTAGCTAATAAAATTAATTTTGATTTACTTAATACTTTCTTTAATCATCAACATGAAATGACTAGAAGTAGCAATGTTAATAAAACTACTATGAAGAATATTCTTAATGATGGTAGAGATATTAGTATAGCTAAACTTGTTGAAAATACTAGTCTTATTATTAAATAATTTGGTTATATTCCCCGTAGAGAACAGAATTAAGTTCATCCTCCACGGGGAGTCAACACTACTAATCTTGCTAATTATGGAACTAGAAGAAAAAGTAAAAGAATTAATAAAATGGTATATGGATACTTATGGTGTTAATAAAGACCAAGCTGTTAGAGATATTGAAAGTGTTATATTACGTATAAGTCATAAATAATATGTATAAAGTAAAAGGTAAACCTTGGGCTTATTCTGGTGCTATTGATGTATTAGATTGTGCTACTGCTAAAGAAGTTATGCTTAAAGCTGGACTTAATTTTAATGTAGCTAAATGTGAACTAGTTGGTAAAATGCCTATTAAACTTACTGGAACTGATGAAGAACTTGACCGAATTATTAAAGAACAAAAAGAAGGCGCTCATGTTTTTGGTACTGACATTTATCGTAAGTGTGATAACGCCTTTGCTACCTATCGTACTGATTACAATATTCCTTTAGGTGTTGTTAAAAGTAAATATACTATTGTACAAAACAATGATGCTTTTAATTTCTTTGATGACGCTATTGGTAAAAATTCTGCTATTTGGCAAACTGCTGGATTTTGGGGAAATGGTGAAAGAATATTTGTAAGTGCTAAACTTCCTAATAATATTCTTGTTAAAGGTGACCCTGTTGAAAATTATCTAGTATTTACTAATACTCATGATGGTAGTGGTGGAGTTAAAATTTTATTTACTCCTATTAGAGTTATTTGTCAAAATACTCTTAATGCTGCTATTCGTACTAGTAGTAATTATGTTAGTTTTCGACATACAACTAGTGTTCATAATAAGATTTCTGTTGCACAAGAAATACTTGGAATTAGTAAAATTAAATCTGAAGAATTTGGTCAATATTGTAATTTACTTGCTGATATTAAGGTTACTGATGAAGATGTAATCCAATTTATTGGAGAAAATATTCTTACTGAAGATGAAATTCAACGTCTAAAAGATACAGGGCATACTATTAAAGATATTGCTTATCGTAGTGGTTTAGCTTTAACGGATAGTAAAATAAGTAGTAGAAAAATGAATGTTATTTCTGATACTTATAGTTATTATTTTGATGGTCCAGGTCAAAGAGATATTCTTGGTACAGCTTGGGGTGCAGTTAATGCTATTAGTGGATATTATTCTAATATAGATAATATTGAAGGTACTAAGCGATTTGATAGTATTTGTTATGGTGATAAATCAAGAAAAATAGAAAATGCTTTTGCACTTGCAGAAGCTCTTTAATTTAATAATTTAATTATATATGGAAGTAAAAGTATTTAAACTGAAAGAAATTAAACTTCTTAGTGGAGATGTTGTAGATGTAGAACAGTATTGTAATGTTCAACCTATTTTACCTGCTTATGGTAAAGAAGGTGATGCTTGTATGGATGTTTATCCTATTCATTATGAATATGATAGAGATAAAGATAGACATATTTATCATACAGGTTTAGCGTTTAATATTGGAGATGATGCTAATGGTGAACCTAATGAAATGTCTTTACGTCCTAGAAGTAACCTTACTAAATCTGATTTTTATATGCCTAATGCTCCTGGTACTCTTGATTGGGGTTATCGTGGAGAACTTCTTATTATTTTTAAGAATCGTACTTCTAGAGATTTAGTTCATGCTGTATCTACTCTTATTGAAATAGTTGATAAACTTAGAGAACATATGCATTTACCTGATAGTATGGTTGGTAATGCTAGACTTAAACTTAATAATGTTAGAGCTACAACTACTAATATTCTTGGTAAACTTTCTACTCCTCCATATAATTGTGATGGTAAAGATAGATGTTGTCAACTTATTATTAATAGTGCTCAGAGAATTACTTGGAAAGAAGTTAAATCTATTGAAGAATTAGGAGAAAGTGAACGTGGAAACAAAGGATTTGGAGAAGGAACAGGAGGAGCAGCTAAAGCTTAAAGTTGGTGCTCGTTATATTCATAATAAAACGTCTAATGAATATATAATTATTAGTATTACTAAAATGAAACATCCAGATACAGGTGAATGGATTCCTGCTGTTATTTATAAAGTTGATGGACTTGAACCTTTATGGTGTAGAAGTGTTGAAAGTTTTAAAAGTCATTTTAGTGATGCTAAAGTTGAAGGTAATGAAGTTTATCTATGAAAAAGTTAATCTTGTT
>CANORX010000017.1 GCA_947569225.1 uncultured Clostridia bacterium | reverse complement strand
ATTAGAAGTATTAAAAACAAATAGAACATATGGATATTGGACAATGAGTCCGTATCGCTTCAGCGGGACTAGCGCGTACGTGTTCGGTGTGAATGGTTCTAGTTTTCCTGGCCAGTTGTACTACGGCAACGTCTACGGTGGGAATGCCGTGCGTCCAGTAATTTCTCTGAAATCTGATAATCTGATATCACATCAAAACTCTGGATTAATAATAGATTCAACTGAAGAAGACAGAAGAGAAAGAATGAGAAGAAAACTAGAAAAGTTAAGAAATCTATAATTCATTTTATAATTTTAATAAAAAACATTTAACACCTTAATAGGTGTTTTATATTGTTTATAATGAATAAAATATGATACAATAAATAATGAAAAAACATAGTAATAAAAGGTGATTTATAATGATAAAAGAAAAACTAGCACTAGTACCAAAACTACCTGGTTGCTATCTAATGAAAAATAACCAAGGTATAGTCATATATGTAGGAAAAGCGAAGATACTAAAAAACAGACTAAAAAGTTACTTTAACGGTCGAGTAACAGGCAAAACAAAAAAACTAGTGAGCGAAATAATAGACTTTGACTACATAATCACAGGAAGCGAACTAGAAGCATTCATATTAGAAATAAACCTAATAAAAAAATATGACCCAAAATATAACATACTATTAAAAGACGACAAAAGCTATCCATACATAGAATTTAAAAATGAAAAACATCCTAGTTTAGTCGTAAAAAGAGAAATAAACATAAACAAAAAAAATAAAATGCTTTTCGGTCCTTATCCAAATGTACAAGCAGCAAGAAGATTAGTAAACTTAATAAACAGACTATACCCATTAAAAAAATGTGACAAAACACCTAAAAAAGAATGTCTATACTATCACATAGGTGAGTGCTTAGGTTACTGCATAAAAAAAGACTTAGACACCACCTACCTACGAAACGAAATAATATCAATACTAAATGGGCACGATGACATACTAATTAACAAAATAACTGACAAAATAAAAATAAACTCTGAGAACCTAAACTACGAAATCGCACTTGAACTCAAAAACGAACTCGACTACATAAAAGTAGTATTTGAAAAACAAAAAGTAGAACTAAATGATGGAATTAACAGAGACATATTTAACTACTACTATGAAAATGGATACATAAGCATTGCAGTATTTTTTCTAAGAAATGGAAAACTTGTAGGAAACAAAAAAAATATATTCCCATTAATAGACGACATAAAAGAAACCCTAGAATACTATATAGTCAACTTCTATAGCAAAAAAAACTTAGTACCAAAAGAAGTAATAGTACCTGAAATACTAGACATAGACCTACTAAACAGTGTAATAGAAACAAAAATAATAACAACACAAAAAGGTAAAAAAAGACATTTATTTGACCTTGCAGGAACAAACGCTAAAATAAACTTAGAAAATAACATAGAATTGGAATATCGAAACAACGAAAAAAACTACGATGCTTGTAAAGAACTAAGTAATATACTTAAAATGGACAACCTAAGCGTCATAGAGTCATTCGACAACAGTAATTTATTTGGTACGTTTACAGTAAGTGGAATGGTAACATTTATAGATGGAAGCCCATCAAAAAAAGACTATAGAAAATTCAAAATAAGTAAAGATCAAAACGATGACGTTGGATCAATGAAAGAAGTAATATATAGAAGATATCAAAGTGTACTAATAAATAAAACAAGAATACCAGATCTCATATTAGTAGATGGAGGAATTAACCAAATAAATGCTTGCCGCAGTGTACTATCAGACCTAAACCTAAACATAAAAGTCTGCGGACTTATGAAAGATGACAAACACTCTCTAAGCGAATTAATAGATGGGGACACACTCATATCATACAAAATAAACAAACGTAGTAGTGTATTTTATCTACTAACCAGAATAAGTGATGAAGTACATAGATTTACAATAAACTATCATAGACAAATAAGAAGCAAAGGAAGTTTATCAAGTGTCTTAGACGAAATAGAAGGAATAGGAAACACTAGAAAAAAAGAACTACTAAAAAAATTTGGAAGTCTAAAGAAAATGAATGAAGCTAGCATAGAAGAACTAACAAACATAGTACCTCTAAATGTCGCAAAAAATCTAAAAACTTACTTAGAAAACTTTAAATCAGAAAAATAAATAATAATAAACTATTTAAAAATAAAACATAATGTTATATAATAAAGAAGTGAAGAATATGAAAAGTAGTCAAGAATTAAACATTTTTTTAACAAATGATTATATATACATACCATATGAAGATAAAAACAAACTAAACTTAAGAAATAATAACATGATTTATAAAAACGATGAAATAGGAGAATACTTTGGAAAAAAACAATATTCACCTGTATCTGGAAAAGCATATGGACTTAGCAGTATATATAGTTTTAATGGACCCAAAAATGTACTAATAATAGAAAATGATTTTATTGATAAAACACATAGCAAAATAATATCTAACAAAGACATATACGATTTAGAAGAAAGTTACATAATAGAAAAAACAAGATACTTAGTGGGAGAAACAAAATACTTAGTATTAGAAATAATATATGACGACAAATATGACATCAAAGATGAATACCTATTAAAAGATAATATAAAAGAAATATTAGAAACACTTAACATAATTGATAACACATATAACGATATAACAGTAAGCATAAGACTAGATAAAAGAGACATCATAAGTTATCAAACAATATTTAGCTATCTAGGAACATATCCAAACATAGAAGTTGAATTTAAAGGAATAACTCACGAAAACGAAAAAACAATAACAATCTATGATGTAATAGACGTATATGACTTACTAAAAAACAGAAACAAACGAGATTACATATATGTAACAATAATATCAAATAACACACTTAATATAATAAAAACAAAAAGAAACTCAAACCTAAAAGATATATTAGAATACCTAAACTTAATGAGCACAAAAATATTAATAAATGGAGAATTACAAATAGAAAACGGAAACTTCTTATTAGATGAAACAATTAGAACAGTTAACATAATGTAAAGTTTAAAAATAACTATATCTTTTACTAAAATTAACTGATATAATCAAAACATAAATTAGGGAATAAAAGGTGGTGAAAAAATGAGTTGGTTCAGAAAATATTTTCCATGGTTATAATTTAGAATAACCATAAGGGGGTTTTGAAAATAATTAGAGGTGAAAAAATGAAAAGTTATAACAAATTAATAAAAGGAATAGGAGTTTTTTTACTATATATATTAGTCCCATATGTGATTGATATTTTTTTACCAAGCATTACAAAAAGTAGCACAAATGAATTAATAATAAGATTAGCACTTATGTTTTTATTACTTTTATACTTTATTCTTATGTATAAAGAAGACTTTATAAGAGATATAAAAGCACTCAAGACTAATTTTTTATCGATATTAGGCAAATCACTAATGTATTTTGCTTTATTAATTGTAACATTTTTCGCTGTATCCGCAGTTATTAGAATAATAAATCCTGATTTTGTATATACAAACTCTAGCATAATAGACGCGATGATAAAAGAAAACTTTATAATAATGATTGTATATGTATTTATAATCACACTAATCACTGAACAAATAGTATTTAGAAAAGTATTTAAAGACATATTACAAAACAAATATTTCTTTATAATATTTTCAGGAATAATATATGGAATATTCCAAGTAGGATACACAGTTAGTTCAATAAATGACTTATGTACAATAATACCTTTTGCCTTCGCGGGTATAATATTAAATGTGTCTTACATTAAGACTGATAACATTGTAACCCCATGCTTAGTTTATCTATTTTATAATTTATTTTCGCTACTAGGAGTTATGTTATAATAATTAGAGGTGACTTATGAAAAAAAACTATAGTTTAGTAGTAATATCTATACTAATAATTATCATCAGTTTATTAATTACATATATAATATTTAAAAACACTCATGAAAGTACAAAAAAACAAAATAACTATTTAGCAAGTGACACACTTATGAATATAACTAAATCAGAAACCGAAAACGAAATCATATATGAAGTAATAGACAATGCAAAAAAACTATCATATAGTTGGACATTTCAAAAAAACGAAGAACTTAATAAAGCGCTAAAAAATAACATGGAAATTGACTTGAATCTAAAACTAGACTTACTTACAAATTTAGAAGATAACAAATTTAACGAAATTGTAAATAATAAAGATAGTCTAATAGTCTCATTCGAACATCATGGTAAACTACCTACAAAAGCTAAAGTAAAAATAAATGTAGAAGAAAAATATAAAAACGGAGAAATGTTATACTTATATTACTTAAACGAAGACAAAACTCAAATAGAATACATAGATAGTCAAATACCTGTAAAAAACGGATATGTCGAATTTGAAATAAGTCATTGCTCTAAATATTTTCTAACCGCTTCTATCATACAAGAAGCAGTAAATAACCCTAAAAACATAAACTTAATTATCATAGTAATGGTAGTAGTTATTATTGTTTTAATAGGCGCAACACTTATGCAAAATAAAAAATAAATTGAAATAAAAATAGATTTTTGTCATAATTATCAAAATATACTATTATACTTTTATTACCATTACCAATAAGAATAAATATTAACAATAAAATATAAAGACTTTTTGTCAAAAATTTGTTACAATTAAAAATAGAAAAGAAATAAATGAAGTGAATAACAGGTGATAAAATGTATATACTATTTGGAGAAAACGAAACAGAAATAAATAACTACATAGAAAACATACTAAAAAAAGAAAAAATAGAAGACAAAATAACATACAACTATAACGAATGTAAAATAGAAGACGTCATAGAAGAAGCAGGATACTTTGACCTGTTTGGAAACAAAAAAGTAATTGTAGTTAATGAATCAGACTTCTTAACTAGTAAAAGCACATTAGAAAACACTAGCTTTGAAAATTACATAAAAAAACCAAACGAAAATGCAATACTAATCTTTAAAATAATCACTGACAAACTAGATGAAAGAAAAAAACTAGTAAAAGCACTAAAAGAAAAAGCTACAATAAAAGAATTCAAATTACCCGATGAAAAAAACATAAACAATTACATAAACAACTACTTTGAAAACAAAGAATACAAAATAGACAAAAACGCTACAAACGAAATCATAAACAGGCTAAAAAACAACACAAAAGTCATAAACAGTGAATTAGAAAAACTAGAAATATATAAATATGACACCAAAATTATCACCATAGAAGACGTAAAAAAAGTCATAACAAAATATGAAGAAAACAACATATTCAAACTAGTTGACAGCGTAGTAAAAAGAAACAAAAAAGAAGCCTTCACCTTATATAAAAAACTAATTGAAGAAAAAGAAGAACCCACAGTCATATTAATACTTCTAGCAAATCAATTTAGACTCATGTATCAAGCGCGTGTACTTAATGAAACAGGTATGGATAAATACAAAATAGCTGCCTCTTTAAAAGAACATCACTACAGAGTAGAACTATCATTAGAAAATAGCAGAAACATCAAAAAAGAAAAAATACTAGAACTTCTATACAAACTAAGTGAAATAGACATAAAAATAAAAACAGGAATAATTGACAAAACAAATTCACTAGAAACATTTTTCCTAGAATTATAAAACAATAAACAAAAAAAACAAAAAGTCAAGAGATAAATAACACATTTTATACTTGACTTTTTCCATTATTTAACAATCAAAATTTTTGTTTAATATCATAAAAAGTCCAACTAAAAAATATATTAAAAAAAACACAAAAATAGGTGGACAAGAGAGAATAAAATACTTATAATAAAAAGCCAATTGGAGGTGACAAATTGACAAATAACAACTTACCAGTAATTTTACTTAAAGGTCTCGTATTGTTACCTCACGAAGACGCTAGAATAGAATTAAATAACGATATAACAAAAAAAGTATTAGACATATCTAAACTATATCATAATAGTGAAGTACTAATAGTAACACCAATAAATGGCTTAGAAGAAAGCCCAGACACAACAGACTTACCAAAAGTAGGAGTAGTTGCAAAAGTAACAAGCAACATAGAACTTCCAAATGGAAAAACAAGAATAATACTAACAGGTATCAAACGTGTAAAAGTATTAAACTACATAAATTACTCTAACGAAAAAGACGTATTACAAAGCATAATAATAGATGCTGCAAAAGAAGAATATAACGAAATAGAAGAAACAGCACTACTAAGAAAACTAATAGAAGAATTAGAAAAATACATAAGCATAAACCCGTATATATCAAATGCTATATTAAGTAAAATAAAAAACATAACAGACTTAGACAAAATAACAGATTACATAGCAAACTTTATACCTCTATCTAATGAAAAAAAGCAATCATTTATGTTAGACTTAAACAGAAAATCTAGAGCAAAAAAACTAATAACTGAAATCAATATAGAACTTGCCATACTAGAAATAGAAAGCAAAATAGAACTAACACTAAAAAGAAACATAGATGAAATGCAAAAAGAAATGATACTAAAAGAAAAAATAAAAGCCATTAAAGAAGAACTAGGAGAAAAAGATAACAAAACAGAATACATAGAAAAAATAACAAATCAAATACAAGGAAGAAAAATACCACCTCGCATAACAAAAAGAATAGAATACGAACTAAAAAGATACGAACTAACACCAGAAAGCAGTCCAGAAATAGGTGTAATAATGTCATACATAGACTATCTAATATCAATACCATGGGGCATATTAAAACAAACAACAACAGACTTAAAAGAAGTAGAAGAAAATTTAAACAAAACACACTATGGATTAGAAGAAGTAAAAACAAGAATACTAGAATACATAAGTGTAATGGACAGTGGAAAAAACATAAACAGTCCTATAATATGCTTAGTAGGACCTCCTGGAGTAGGAAAAACATCTATGGCAGAAAGCATAGCTGCCTCACTAAACAAAGACTTCGTAAAAATAAGCTTAGGCGGAATAAATGACCCAGCAGAATTACTAGGACACAGAAAAACATATGTTGGAAGCGAACCAGGAAAAATAATAAAAGCCCTAATAAAAGCAAAAAGTAAAAACCCATTAATACTATTAGACGAAATAGACAAACTAGGAACTGACTACAAAGGAGACCCAAGAGATGCACTACTAGACTTATTAGACATAAAATCAAACAAAGAATTTGTAGACGCATACATAGAAGAAAACGTAGACTTAAGTAATGTAACATGGATAATAACAGCAAACGACAAAAACCTAATACCTTATGTATTATTAGACAGACTAGAAATAATAGAAGTAGAATCATATCTTCCCTATGAAAAAGCCATAATTGCCTTAGAATATCTTATCCCAAACGCAAAAAACAAAAACGGATTAGAAGATGCAAACATAACATTCACAAGTGGTGCACTAAACAAAATAATAGACTCATACACCAAAGAAAGTGGAGTAAGAGACCTAGACAGACTAATAAATAAAATAATAAGAAAAATAATCTTAAAACACAAAAAAGAAAACAAAAAAATAGAAGAAATAATAATAGATGAAGAAAACATAATAGAATACTTAGGATATGAAAAATATCCAAAAGACATAAAAACATTTAGTAAACAAAAAGGCTACGCAAAAGGTTTAGCATACACTCCATATGGTGGAGAAATATTAGAAATAGAAGTAACAAGTTATGAAGGAAAAGAAGAATTCATCACCTCAGGCTCCTTAGGAGAAGTAATAGAAGAAAGTATAAAAATAGCCCTTAGTTACATAAAAGCTAATCAAACATACTTTAAAATAAAAAAAGAAAACTTAAACAAAACATTCCACATTAACTTTAGAGAAGGAGCTATACCCAAAGACGGCCCTTCAGCAGGAATAATAATTACGACTACAATACTAAGCCACTTACTAAACAAAGGAATACCAAGTAACATATCAATGACAGGAGAAATAACTCTATTAGGTGATATATTACCAATAGGTGGCCTAAGAGAAAAATCCCTAGCGGCAATAAGAGAAGGAATAAACAAAATATATGTATCAAAATATAACAAAAGAGACATATTTAAACTTGACAAAGACATACAAAACAAAGTACAATTTATACAGGTGAGCAATTACAAAGAAATCTATCAAGACATATGGGGAGATGTAAAAAATGGTAAAAGGTAAACAAACAAAACTAATTGAAATGCTTTACGAAGGAGAAATACAAACATTAGCATATGAAATCTATCAAGGCTCAGACATTCATCCACATGTAAGAACATATGCTATACTAAATGACGAATTCAAAACACAAATTAAATTAGAAGAATTAGGACAATTAAAAGACAAACTATTAGAAGAACTAAAAAATAACAACTACATAAACATAAGTAAAGAAAACACGCACACATTAAAAAAAGTCGCATAACAAACACACTCTTTTCATACAATTAAGCATGAAAGGAGTGTTTTAATATGAATCAATTAATAGAATTTAAAAAGGATTGCATCATGAAAACTATGATATCAGAAATAACAGACATATCACTAACCCATGATTACAAAATACTAGACGATGTCATAGAAGGATACTTTGACATAAGTGGAGAATACAAAATAACAAAATCATCAATAGAAAGAGAAGACTTCATGTTCACAATCCCATTTTCAATCGCGCTTTCAAGTCTAATAGACAAAAGTTCAATAAACCTAACAATAAAAGACTTTAACTATGAAGTCGAAAAAGACATATTACATTTAAAAATGGCTTTAAACCTAGACTACCATGAAATAGAAGTAGAAGAATTTCTAAATGTAGAAGAAACACTAGAAGAACCTACAGAAAAAGAAAGTGAGGAGGAAATAATGGAGTCAGTTGAAGAAATACTAGAAAACATACCTGAAACAGAAGATACTGCCTTCCATAATGAACTTATGATAGAAGAAGAAAAAGAAGAAATAAAAGAAGAAACAATAAACATCATAGACAAAAAAGAAGCAGAAGCTAGCATAAACAGTATAATAAGTGGAATGACAAAAGATGAATCATTTTATAAATACAAAGTTTACATAATGAGAGAAGAAGACACAATAGAAAGCATAGCAATAAAATATAATGTTACTTTAGATACACTTAACGAATACAACAACCTAGAAAACATAAACATCGGAGACAAAATAGTAATACCATTTATAAATAATTTAAATGAAGAAGATAAATAAAATTATTATCAGGGGAAAAGCCAAAATATATGAAAATGACGAAGAAAAAATAGTAGTAAAAACAAAAAGAAAGAATTTAAACAGTTTGTTTGATTATCTAAACACTAGAGACTTCAATAACTATCCAAAAATAATAGAAGAAACCAAAGACGAAATAAAATATAGGTATTACGAAGATACCTTACCATTTTACGAAGACGACCTAAATGACACTACATTCATAAAAACAGTAGCAGACCTCCATTACAAAACAACATTTTATAAAAACGTAAGCAAAAAAAAATACAAAGAAATATACAACACATTAATAGATAACGTAGACTATCTTAAAGATTACTATAATAACATAATAAAAAAAATAGATGGAGAAGTATACATGTCACCAAGTTCCTATCTACTAGCAAGAAACTTCTCCATAATTAACTCTAATCTTATATACATTGAAAAAGAACTAAACGCTTGGTATAAACTAGTAAGTGAAAAAACAAAAGAAAGAGTAACTATTGTCCATAACAACTTAAAAAATGAAAACTTTATCAGGGGAGATAATATAATAATAAGTTGGGATAACTATTTGGTTGATACACCTATACTTGATATATATAAATTCTATAAAAGTGATTACAAAAAACTAAACTTCACAGAATTACTTAAAACATATAACGAAACATTCAAACTTACAGAAGAAGAAATAAAACTATTTTACATAATGATAAGCATGCCCAAAAAAATTGAAGAAAATACTAAAGAATATGATAAAGTCAAAGAAGTAAGTGAAATGTTAGACTACACATACAGAACAAACGAACTAATTAAATCAGGGGTTTTTAACTAATTGATAAACAAGAGAACCTATAAGAAGTAAAAGAATTAAAATATTTGCTCTTGTTGGTAAAATCAAAGAAAATATAGCCTGCCAAAAAATAAGTACAACATTTACTATGAGCAAAATAATATTAAATAACCTTCTATTATTTTTATACATATCCTTTATCTCATTTAATTTATTCATAACCATCACCTATAAATAATATATGAATAACTACATATTAGGTTACTAGCCTAATATTTTTTTTAGTGAAAACTTTAACAAAAAACAATTTCCTCTTTACTTTTAACTAAATATAGTATAAAATATAGTACGTAAAAAATTAAAGGGGAGAAAAATATGATAAAACAAACAGAATTAAAAAGTCTTTTTAGTGTATTCATAGATAACGAAGTAGTAACAGAAGAAATCATCATCAAAAATTTTAATGGATCACAAATATCAAACTTTTTAAAAGAAGGGGTAATATCAAAATTTGGATATGCCTACATTTTAAAACGCGCTTACTTAGAACAACTATTTAATTATGGAAAAAGCTTAATAGTATCTAAAGAATATAATAAAGCTTTAAAATGCTATAACCTATGTAAAAAACTAGGATATGAAAGTCAAAAATTAGACTTACAAATATTCTTAGCCAATGTAAAACTTAAAAATATGGACGAATACTTAAACTTTTTTAATGAAAAATTAAAAAAAAGAGGAAACACCATATACTTCTATCTATATTTAGTAAGCTGTATAATTGAATTACCAGAAAACTATCAAAAGATAGTAGAAAAATATATATACAAATATAGAATAGACACAAGTAACAGTCAAGAAGACAAATTATATGAAGTAAAAATAGCCGCAATAGATTATAAATTTAATTTAGCAGCTACTTTACTAAAAGAATTTTATAAAACCGACCATGATTGGAAGCATAACTTCACATTGACATTATTACTTGAACTAATGAAACAAGCAGAAGAAAAAACATACACTTTATCCAAAATAAAAACATGCTTGAAAGACCAAGATAATATAGCCGCAGAAACATTAATAAGAGGATATCTTTTAAATAAACACAAAATAGAATATCTGAGTATATTATTAGATTTACTAAAACTAGACTTATATAGTACTATAATAAACATACTTACAAACATAGAAAACGAAGAACAAATAGACATAAACCTTAGTGAAATTGATAACCTTGTAAACAAAGCAGTAAACGAAAAAAATTATTATCTAATAAAAAGTATTGTTAAAATCTTAAACAAAATGAATGAAATGAATCTAACTAGTATAGTAAGTACAAAATATGAAAACATACTAAAACTATCTTAAAATAAAAATAAGACTTTTAGACTATCTAAAAGTTTTTTATTATGATATAATCATCTTATAATAATATGTGACTAATGTGAAAAAAAATGGATTTATATCAATGGCAT
>CANORX010000016.1 GCA_947569225.1 uncultured Clostridia bacterium | reverse complement strand
AGGAATATCAACTTTTTCTAATTCGTATTTACTATAATTACTCTGATCAATATTAAATTCTTTAGCAATATCAGCTTGCTTTAAATCTCTATCTTCTCTTAAATCTCTTAATCTATTCATTATATATAAAATCTCCTTTTTATTCATTATAAAATAGGTAAATAATAACTATTGACAAATAGGTAATTTTTACCTATAATTTATTACATAAGGTAACAATTACCTAAAATAAATAACAATTTATATTTGTAGTAAGAAGGGAAGTAAGAATGAAAAACTTAAAAAAACTCATAAAAACCAAGAAAGGACTAACACTAACAATAATGTTACTATTGACATCAATAATAGGAATAAGCTATGGAACATTTGTAATAACAACAAACAAATACAAAGCGAGTGAACTACTAATAAGTGAACTGAATTATGGAATAACAATAGAAGAAGACGAAACCAAAATAAGCACCATTTCAAACAACGAAATAGAAATACCTGCAAATGGAAAAAACTATTTCAACATAACCATATCTAGTGTAAACAAAATAGACAGTAAATATACATTAGCATACACTAGTGACTCTAACATAGAAATAGAATACACAGACAAAACATCATGGACCACAGAAGGAATGATAAAAGGCTATGACGAAAACACATACAATAAAACCATAAGAATAATAGTGCATAACAAAAACAACGAAACAAAAAAAATAACATTCAAAGTCTTTGGAGGATACACATATAACTCATACCAAGCAATAAACTTAGGAAATGGATATAAAACAATCGCAGGACCATACAAAGAAACCCTAGCAGTAAACTCAAGTAGACTAGTAGACATAATAGAAAATGACACAAAATGTATAACAAATAATAACTGTAAATACCAAGGTGGATCTTTAAATAACTATATACAATATCCAGAAAACAAAGACAAAACAAAAAACCTATGGAGAATAATAGGAACAAACAAAATAGACAATAAAGTAGTAGCAAAAATAATAAGCACGAATGAAACCACAACAACAAAAAACAACATAAATGCATCCCTAACAAGTTTTTACAACACACTAACAAACAAAGAAAACACAATATACAAAACCAACAAATTCAATTGCAATGAAGAATGCACCGAAAGTAGTCATACTAACATTGGACTTATAAGTACGTATGAATACAACCAAATAGGAGGATTATCCTCATACCTAAATCCAACAAGTGCTTACTTCTCTTTAAATGGAACAAACATAGAAAACATAACACCAAATGGAATAGAAGAAACAACAGAAGGAACAACGAGTGGACTAAAACCAGTAGTATACTTGAGTAGTGAAGTAAAAGTAACAGGAAGTGGAACAATAGACGACCCATATGTAATAAGTGATAACAGTGACATAAACATCATATCATACACATATAAAGGAGCAACAACTTCAATGACATACAAAGAATTAGTAGAAACAAAATATGTAAGCAAAGTAACATGTAAAAACGGAACAAAAGCAGAATGGGACGAAACAAAAAAGATGGTAATGTTAACAAATGTACAAGCACCAGAATACTGTACAATAGACTTTACAGATTCTGCTAATATAACACTATATAGTAAAATACTAGAAGATCATCAAATAATAAATATAAGACCTAATGGAAGTTTTGACAGTGTGTTATCAAGTGATAAAGCAACAACAGGGATAATCTATAAAGAAAGAACATATAGAGAAACTGGAGGAAATAACAATAAGGATGTATATTATTTCGCAGGAAATGTAGCTGATAACTGGGTGGAATTTGGTGGATATATGTGGAGAATAATAAGAACAAATGAAGATGGAGGAATAAGACTTTTATATCATGGAACAAGTAGTAAAGCGACAGATGCATATATCTCTTCTACAGAATATAATTTAATACAAAATAATACAATGTATGTAGGATATATGTATGGAAGTACAGGAAGTATAAATAATAATAGAACTAATACAACAGATTCGAATGTTAAGAAAGTAATAGATAATTGGTATAAATCAAATATTTTTGATAAAAATTATGATGGCTATGTAAGTAAAACAGCAATATATTGTAATGACCGAGCAAGTGGGCAATATCGTCCTGGCAATGATACTACTGTTTATGCAGCATATGATAGATTATTACATAATAGATCAGGAAGAAGACCTAGCTACCAATGTGGGCAAGCAACGGGTGGATATTATAACTCAAGTGAAAATTGGACAACATTGAGCGGAGCTTATACCAGTAGTCCAGCAGATATAGCAGACAGATTTAGTGTAAGTACCGAAAGTGGAGGAAATGGTAAATTACAATATGGAGTAGCTTTAATGACAGCAGATGAAATAGCATTTGCAGGCGGTTTGTATGATTATAATACATATACAACAAAAGCTTATTTTTTTCTAAATGATTTAGGTACAAGTAGCACTAATAAATCGTTGTGGAGATTAATGAGTCCTTATCATTTTCTAGTAGGTGGTGGTAGTAATGCAGTTGTGTTTTGTGTAAAAGGTGATTCAGGCAATCTTACAGGCACTTGGGCAACCAATAAGATGGCTACTCGCCCAGTTCTGTCACTAAAATCATGTGTAGCTTGGCAAAGCGGAGATGGAACAGCTGCAAACCCATACAAAGTAACAGTAGACTCAAGTTGCAGTGAGGCAGTAAACTAAAAAGGAAAACATATGACAAAAGAAGAACAATTAAATAACAAAATAGGGAAAAACATAAAAAAATATAGGCTTTTATACGGAATCAATACAGACAAATTCACACAAAAAGACTTAGCCAAAAAAGTAGGTGTATCAACCTCATTAATAGGCGCCTTAGAAAGTAACAAAAGTACACAAGGAATAAGTATTTACAATTTACTTAAAATAAGTGAAACACTAAAAGTTCCAATAAACAAATTCTTTGAATAAAAAACAGTAAGCATAACAACTTACTGTTTTTAAAATTACTACCTATTGTAGAATTCAACAATTAGAGATTCATTAATTTCAGCATTAAGTTCTTCTCTTTCAGGATATCTTACATAAGTACCACTCATCTTCTTATCATCAAAAGTAACGAACGCAACTCTATTAGAAGTATTCTCTAAACATTCTTTAATAACAGGATGATTCATAGAACTTTCTCTAACACTGATAACATCTCCAGGTTTAACTTGATAACTAGGAATATCAACATTCTTGCCATTAACCATAATATGACCATGGTTAACAATTTGTCTACTAGCTCTTCTAGTTTTAGCAAGTCCCATACGATAAACCAAATTATCTAATCTGCTTTCTAACATAATAAGTAGGTTAGTACCATGAATACCTTTTCTCTTACCAGCGGCATCAAAAGTTTTTCTAAATTGCTTTTCAGTAAGACCGTACATAACTCTAACTTTTTGTTTCTCTTGAAGCTGAATTCCATACTCACTTAATTTCTTTCTAGAAGTTCCATGTTGACCAGGAGCACTAGTTCTTTTTCTTAAGTCTTTACCATTCTCTAAAGTACTAAATCCAAGTCTTCTTGATTTTCTAAAAGCAGGACCTGTGTATCTTGACATATAAACGCCTCCTTTTCTAATATTATAAAGAGATGTTTATCCTTATTCTTGGAAACTCTAGGGTGTTTATTTTGAGATTTTCGCTTATGGCTTTAGTTACTAATCAATCATAAGATAACAAACACGTTAGAGCCTAAATAAAGTAGCCATCTTCTTCACGTATTAAAGTATACTAAAAAATACAAAAAATATCAATGACTTTCTAATATTTTAAAGAAAAAGTACCTATAAAATGGTTATTATTTATAGATATCTTCTCGAATTGTTATAAAATTCTAATGGTAGTATAGCCAATTTTTACCATATATAGTATAATTTATACATAAGAAACCCAATAATTAAATTTAGGATTAAAGGCAATTAATGAACAATGAATTAATTAAAAATGAGAGTGAAAACTGATAACATTAAAGAATTAGTTATAAATACTGAAATGAATAATCTATATTAGAAAAGTAATTGTAGAAATTCAACATGGGTGATAAAAGAGCAAGCTATGGAAAAGCTGTTCTTGAAAAGCTATCACAAAAATTAACTGATGAATTTGTAAAAGGTTTTTCTAAAAGAAATTTAGAGAGAATGATAAAATTCTATATTTACTTTCCAATTGCGACAACACTGTCGTCACAATTAAGTTGGTCACATCATTTAGAGTTAATAAAAATAGAAGAAGATAATAAGAGATTCATTTCTATATGAAAGATTAATTTTATCCGCTGATAAAATCAAAACAAAACATTACAAAACTGTAACACCTAAACACATAAAAAAAGTATATAATTAAAATGCAACTAATTATTGCATAAAAGTAAATTAAGATTGGTAGCATGCAACTAACAATTATAATAAAATATTCACGAGGTAAAAAAAGAAGAAAACATATTGAACAGAACAAAAGAGAATGATATAATTTGTTTGCATCACTGCTAGGGAAAAGACTAGCGTTAAAACAATTAAAGCGCTTTAAAAAGCTTTGCCTAAACTAATAAAAGAAAAATATAAATTAAAGATGGTTGATAACTATGAAAAATAAAAAAAAGACAATAATGAGAATAATAAATATTATAATATTTATACTAGTAGCATTCCTAACATTCTATATAATATTTAAAAAAAATGATATATTTCTAATAATAAAAAACCTAAAACAAGTAAAAATAATCTACATAATAATTGCTTGTCTTTTAATGTTCTTTTATATTGCATGTGAAGGAATAAACATTAAAAGAATACTAAAAACACTTAATAACAAAATAACATTCTTATCATCATTTAAATATGCATCTGTAGGATTCTTTTTTAGTGCCATAACTCCCTCAGCAAGTGGAGGAGACCCGATGCAATTATATTTCATGAAAAAAGATGGACTACCACTAACGCACTCAGCCCTAGCAATTTTAGTAGAATTAGCTATCTTTTAAATAATCTGTTGCATATTTGCAGTATTAGGATACATCTATAACTACAACATAATAACTAACCACATAGGAAAAATAAAATACTTAGTAATATTAGGAATAATACTAAACATACTATATGTATTACTACTTCTAATAATGATTTTCTCTAAAAAAACTGCAAACAAAATAGTAAAAATAATAACAAAACTACTATCATTAATTCACTATAAAAAAATTGATGCTTTCACTGAAAAAGCACAAAAACAAATAGAAGAATATCATAACTGTTCTCTATATATAAAGAAAAACAAATTCCTACTATTAAAAACAATATTAACAACGATAGTAGAATTAATAGCATATCACTGCATCCCATTTTGCATATATCTAGCCTTCGGTTTAGGAAAATATAATGTAGCCTCATTCCTTACTATGAGTGCAATATTATATACATCTGTTGCCTTTATACCATTACCAGGTGCAATGGGAGCCAGCGAAGGAAGCTTTATAATACTATATAAAATGTTTTTCCCTGCATACCTATTATCAAGTTCAATGCTAATATCAAGAGCAGTAAGTTATTATTTATTCGTAATAATAACAGGGCTAATGATATTAGGATACATAATAAAAACAAAAATAATAAAAAAACACTGTAAAAACCTATGTAAAAAACACTAACAAGTTGCAAAAAAAGTATAAAATATGGTAAACTATAAACAATAAAGAGGGTGCCAACAAATGAATAAAGAGGAAATTGAAATAGTTTATCTAAGTGATGACAAAACTGATAATAAAAAAGAAGACAAAAAGAAATTTAAATTAAACTTTGACTTTAAAAAATACAAAATGCACATAATAATAGGTAGTGTAATAGCCTTTTTACTAATAATCCTAATAACATTATTCTTTGTATTTAGAAAAGAAGAAATAACATATCAAAATATAATATTAGACAAAGAAAAAATAGAAACAACATTAGACTTACAAGGAATATTTCAAAAAGACAAAAGTCAAAACGAAGAATATAAACTAAACAATCTAAAAAAAGCTGTAATAAGTGGAAATAAAATATACTACAGTTATAGTCCAAATTACTGTATATATGAAACAACATGTAAAGACTTAGAAAAACAAAAAAATGAATGTGAATTAACAAGAAACCAAACATGCAAACCAAATAGTAAAGAAGAAATATGTAAAGAAAACTACTGTGAAGAAAAATTTAAAGACCAAGAATGCATAAATGAAAACAACAAAGAAAGCTTATGTAATACCTATTACAAAGAAGACTCAGAATATGAAGACTTAATATCTAGATATGTATTAGTATCAAACTTAGAAGGAACAAGTACAGTAGAACTAAGAAAACATAAAGAAAACTTACCAATAGAATTTGCCTATACAGATAGTAAACTAGCCTTATATCATAGCTTAAATGAAAACAGTGCATACAAAATAGATTATGAAAATGACAAAATCACAAAAATAAAAGATTCTTACAAAGTAGTACCATATCCATTATCTAATGAAACTGAATCAGTATTCATCGAAGAAAAAGAGAACATGTATACACTAAATTACTATGAATATAACAAATACATAAAACCTATAAAACAAGTAAACATATATCATGATGTAACAAAAAGTAATAATATAAGAATAGATAAATATAACAAAGAAGACTTATACACTATATCAAGCTCTGAATATGATAGTAAAATAAATTCAACATACAACGGAATATATAAAAACAGTAAACTATTTTACCAATTCAAAAACGATTACAAAGACTTCTTTATAGGACAAAATTACATATATGTATTAACAACAAATGGATATAACATAAGACTACTAAAAATAGACAAAAAAACAGGAGAAGAAACAACACCTGTAGTAATACTAAAATCTAATAGAAAAATAGAAAAAATAGAGTACATTACAACGTCTTCAGATAACCTAACATACTTAAACATAGATAATACTGTCTATACATTTAACGAATTAGAAGACGAATTATTAAAAACAAATCAATCCTATAGCAGCATAGAAACATATGGAGTATACAACAACTTTGTTTACTTCTATGTAAAAACAAGAGAAAGCAATAACTATTATGACTTAGTATTATATAACATAATAACAAAAGAAGAAAAAACAATTAATAGTGTTGAATACTTTACCATAAATGATAATAAATTATACACTATAGAAAACACTGGTAACTTATTAGAACTATACAAATATGGAATATACTAAAAGCTATAATGAACGAGTCACTATAGCTTTTTTTAATTCTTTCTTAATTTATAAATAGTATCTTCATCTATCTTACCATCGCATAACCTTTTAACTTCTCTAGAACTCATAAAATGAATATCATTAATAGTTGCATAAGAACTAAACTTAGGTGCTAAATTAATTGCATCAGAATTAACAATACCAAGGCTTATCATTTTCTCATAAATAGTTTTATTAATATAATCTTCATTAGCCAAAAACAAAATATGCTTTCTTAAATCATTTAATTTAATCTTATTTTTAACTACATCTCTACCATAATAAGACATAATCAAAAGAAACATAACACTAAATGTACCATGGGCTATCCTAAAAACGCCTTCTCCAATCATTGTATTTGAAATATTAAGTAAAAACCAAAATACAGAGCTATAAAACTGATTTTTTTGTTTCTTATCAATAACTAAAGGATATTCATCTTTATTTTCATCAAGTTCCAAAATTTGTTCTTTCATTTTCTCTAAAATTTCCAATTCAAGTTCTCTTCTATAAGGAACCTTAGTGGTTCTATGAATAGAATAAATATAAATATATCCATCCTTAACAACATAATATCTAATAAAAAGTAAATTTCTAGCACTTTTTAAATCATCTTCTTCAACATATCTCTTTTTATCATAATACGAAGATAAAAAAGAATAATTATAATAATCAATCATCAAAACCCCTCCTAAAACACTATAATTGTATCATATTTTGTTCTGAAAGTCAAATAAAAGAAAAAAAAATTTAACAAACAAATATAGCGAAAAATAGACAAAACAGGACATTTTCCACTAAAAACCAACAAAAAACATAACTTTTACTTTTAGAAATTATAAAAAAGTGATAAAATACTAATAGAAAGTAGGTGACTTAAGTGAATAGTGGATTAATCCTAGGCGCTATTGGTATATATGCTATAGGCTTTATATTAATGGTAATAACTGTATATGGAATTCGTAAAAAATCCAAAAACAAATTAGAAAATGAATTAACAAGACTAGAAACTTTAAAAAACCTAATAATCTCATCAGGAATACTAACTGAAATGGAAAAAGTAAAAAGCTTAATAAGTGGCAATGACAAACTAAATGATAAATATAAAAAATGGAATAAAAGATACACTAAAATTGAAAAAGAAAGCATACCAAAACTAACAGACAAACTTTTAGAAATAGAAGGCTTAATAGAAGATAAAAACTTTAAAGAAGCCTCTTTTAGTCTTGCAAGGGCAGAACTAGACATATATTATGTAAAAACAGATATGGAATTACTAATAGAAGACGTAAAAGAAATAACAAATAGTGAAGAAAGAAATAGAGAAGCTGTAACAAAACTTAAATCCCTATACCGTGAAGTAGTAACAAAATACACAAACAACAAAAATGATTACAAAGAAATGACCTCAGCAATAGACCTACAATTTGATAACATAAACAAACTATTTAGTGCATTTGAAAGAGTAATGGAAAACAATGACTATGACGAAGTAGGAAAAATAGTACATGCTTTAGATGACTTAATAAAAAACATTAAAGTTGTAATAGACGAAGTACCTACAGTACTACTAATGTCTAAAATGATAATACCAAAAAAAATAAATGAACTAAAATCACTAAGTGCAAAAATGAAAAAAGATGGATATAACATAGAATATATGAGCTTAGAATATAACATTGAAAGTGCCGAAAAAAAACTTAGTGACATAATTGACAGAATGAAAGTCTTGAATTTAGAAGACTCAATATTCGAACTAAAAACAATGTTGGACTACTTTGAAAGCTTCTATAGTGACTTCGACAAAGAAAAACAAAGCAAAAAAGAATATGAAATGTACATGAACACAATTGGAGATAGACTTAACAGACTAACAAAAGTCCTAAGAAACATAAAAGAAGAACTAAACGAATTAAAAGAAACCTATGCTCTAACAGAAGAAGAAATAAAAAAACTTGAAATAATAAATCAAGAACTAATAGAAGAAAAAGAAAGCTTTAAAAGTATTAACGATAGAACCCTAACAAAAACTACACCTTATTCTAGACTAGCAAAAGAATGTGAACTAATAAGTGTAAGAATGGCAAGCACAGAAGACAAACTAGAAAACATAATAAAAAGCTTAGGAAGCTTAAAAGAAGATGAAGTAAGAGCGCGTGAACAACTAACAGAAATAAGAACAATATTAAAAGAAGCAAAATATAAAGTTAACGAATACAAACTACCAGTAATACCTAAAACATATTACACATATTTAAGTGAAGCAAAAGAGGGAATAAGACTAATAATAGAAGAATTAGAAAAAAAACCTATCATAATAAGTGACTTAAACACAAGAGTAGACACAGGACGAGATTTAGTATTAAAGCTATACACACTATCAGACGAACTATCAAAATCAGCAGCAATGGCAGAAATGGCTATAGTATATGGAAACAGATACCGTTCAAGTTATAAAGAAATAGATATAAATCTAACAAAAGCAGAAAAAGAATTTATAAATGGAAACTATAAAAAAAGCTTAGAAATAAGCTTAAACGCACTAAACATAGTAGAACCAGGAATTCATAAAAAGCTAATAAGTGCATATGAATCTTAGAAAGAAGTGATAAAGTGGCAAAGAAAAAAACATCAAAAGAAGACACAAAAAAAGGCTTTCCTTACAAAAAAGAATTAGAAGGACTAGCACTAATATTAATAGGATTATTAGGATTTGGAGAATTTGGACCAGTGGGCAGAATAATAAGAAATTTTGCAGTTTTCTTATTTGGAAATTGGTATATTCTAACATTTATAATAGCAATACTCTTAGGATGCATACTACTTGTTAAAAGAAAAAGTCCTAATTTATTAAATGCAAGACTAATAGGAATTTATGCAATAGTAATAGCGATACTCCTACTCGCGCACCTAGAATACATAAAAGATGGAGACTTAAAAGGAATGGATATATTAAAAGAAACAACAAACAATCTAATCGCAGCCTTCAAAAGTCCTAATCTTATAAGATACTCTGGTGGTGGAATAATAGGCGCCTTTTTTGCCTTTATATTTGTATCACTATTTGACATAACAGGAACACTAATAGTATGTGCAGTAATAACTATATTTGGAGTAATTATGATGTTTGACATAACACTAATAGACTTGATTAAACTAATAATTAAACCATTCAAGAGAAAACCAAAAGAGCCTAAAACTATAGAAGAAATGGCAAAACTTGGTGAAGAAGAATTAGATGAAGAAGATGTCGAAGACATTGATAACAAAGTAGTAATAACAAACATAAACGAAATAACACACAAAGAAAGACCAATAGAAACAACTCCAAGTGCCCCTTTAATTGGTGAAGAAATAGAATATAATAATGTAGTTGTAGAAGAAACTGGAGATTATCAATTACCAAACATAGACCTATTAGTAGGAAGTAAAAACAAAGGAAAAGTAAACTCAACTGAATTCATAACAACTAATAGTAAAACACTAGGACGTGTATTTAATGATTTTGGAATAGTAGGAAGAGTTGTAGAAGTACATGTAGGACCAACAGTAACACAATACGAAGTTGAAATAAAAGCTGGAACAAAAGTTAATAAAATACTTAGCATAAATAGAGAAATAGCTTTAGCCCTAGCGGCAAAAGATGTAAGAATACAAGCACCAATTCCAGGAAAAAACACAATAGGAATAGAAATACCTAATCCAATAACAAGCGAAGTAAAAATGAAAGACATACTAGTAGGAATACCAAGAAAACTAGACTCCTCAAAACTAGTCGCACCCTTAGGATTAGACATAATGGGTAACGTTCAATACTTTGAAATAAACAAAGCCCCACACATGCTAGTTGCAGGTTCTACAGGTAGTGGTAAATCTGTTTGCATAAATAACATAATAACATCAATACTTATGCGAGCAAAACCAGACGAAGTAAAAATGATACTAGTAGACCCAAAAAAAGTTGAATTAAATTGTTATGAAGGTGTACCACATCTAATGAGACCTGTTGTAACAGACCCAAAAAAAGCTGCTGTAGCACTACAAAAAGTATGTGGAATTATGGACGAAAGATATGAAATGTTTGCAAGTAGCGGAACAAGAAACATAGGTTCATATAATGAATACATAGAAAAACATCCTAACAAAGGCGAAAAACTACCATACATATTAGTAATAATAGATGAATTAGCAGACTTAATGATGGTTGCGAGCAAAGAAGTAGAAGAAGCAATAATGAGAATAACCCAACTAGCGCGTGCAGCAGGAATACACTTAATAGTAGCAACTCAAAG
>CANORX010000015.1 GCA_947569225.1 uncultured Clostridia bacterium | reverse complement strand
AAAAACTAGACATTTAAATATATTTACTTTAGAATATTAAATCAAGGAAGTGAATTATGAATAAATTAATAGAAGAAAAAAAAGAAAGAAGTTCTATTTTAAAAAATTATGAAAAATTAATAAATGAAACTACAGAAAAAATAAAAAGCTTAACTAAATCAAAAAAACTATTACAAGAAAAAAAAGATAGTCTTTTAACAATTGATAATTGCCCTTTACTATTTTATTTTTATTATGAAAAAGACTTAAATTTAATAGACCCTAATGACTTATATATTAATTATTATTATGATTACAAAAATGAATGCATACATACTACCACTGGATGTGATAAAAAACAAAGTGCTTACCCAAATGCTATAGATATAACTTCATATTTTGAAAACTTAGAAGAAGACATAACAGAAAATACATTTAAAAGAATAATAAATTTCTTAAACAAATTTGTTGAAAATTTAATAAACGAATATAGTCCTGAAAGTTGGGAAGAACTTAACGAAATAATTAAAGACAATTTAAAAAACAACAAAAATGAAATAAAATCATTAACTAAAAAAATATAAAGACTTTAAACACTTTATATTTTTTTTAATTCAATATAAAACTTAACTAGAATCAAAATTATAATTTCTTCTTATTATTAGACTTATACTTAAATAACACTGAAGGCCTATGTCCTCCACCTGTCTTTACCTTATTTGTTTTTTCTACCTTACTAGCTATAATTCTTCTAAAAGCTGGATCCAATAACTCCTTACCCAAAATAACCTCATAAACCTGTTGAAGTTCGCCTAAAGTAAAATACTCTGGCATCATATTAAAAACTATATCAGTATACTCTAATTTATTTTTAAGTCTACTAATACCAGAAGCTATTACAATTGGATGATCAAAAGCTAAACTATCATTCTTAATAACACTATACTCATACCTATCAGTAGTAAATTCTCTTAAAGTCTTACCTACAACAACACTAAAACTCTCATTACCATTGTCAAACACTATATTAATAGACTCATCACTTTCAATTACATTCATATTAAACCAAGAAGCATTATCACTTAACTTATTATGAAGTTTATTCTTATCAACTAAAGCCATATAAGAAGTACTAATAATTCTCATTCTAGGATCTCTATTAACCTCATCAAAAGTATAAAGCTGCTCTAAATAAATATCCTCTAAATTAGTCTCATCTTTTAAAACTCTTTTAGCAGCACTACTAGTAGTCTCATCTATTCTAATAAATCCTCCTGGCAAACACCATTTATCTTTAAAAGGATAATCATATCTCTTAACAAGCAAAATAGCGAAATGTTTCTCATTTAACTTTCTATAATTTTCTTGCACTCCATCAGCAACACTAAAAATCAAAACATCACTTGTCACCGACAACTTTTCAAAACAACTAGAATCATAATTTCTTAAAAATTCTTCTTCACTATTATACTCCATATAATTTTATCCTCCAATTCTTTAGATATCTTACGCTTATAACTTTCTTTCACTACTTCTAAGTTTAACATATTTACTATATAAAATAAATATTATTTAAGTAATTAAAGTTTTTTAGAGAATATCCTTTTCCATCATTTCCACAATATTTTTAACAACTAACTCTTTATTTTCACACCTACTTTCCTTTACTGCTTTAACAATACTTTCATAATATTTATCATTTTCTCTATCATAAACACTAACATAAATAGTAGAATTATCTCCGCCTACAAGATTACTACTATCGCTTCTATTTATTCTACCAGTAACACCAATACCATAATCAGAAAGAGTAAAATCACTTATTTTCTTACTCATTTCACGTGCCACTTCTGCACTATAAACAGTAAACTCATCTATTATATCTTTACTTACTCCCATTTTAATTTTAAACTCATTTGAATAAGTAATAGCGCTATACTTTAAAACCTCACTAGCGCCTTCAATATTAGTAATCTCGTTTGCAATCGCACCTCCAGTACAACTCTCCATTGTAGAAATTGTTTTACCTAAATCACTTAATTTTTTTACAACACACTCAAACATAACATTCTCCTTTAACTATATCTAATACTATCATAACATATTTTCTTTATGATTTATACAAATCATTAATAACAATATATTTAATCACTTTATCATCTATAATATCTTTAACTAATTCTAAATTTTCTAGTTTAATACTATCCCTAATAAATGTAGAACTAATATCTTTCATATTAAAATCTTTAACTATAATAAACCTATCTTTAAGATTATATTTATCTATATATAAATTAACATCTATACCATCTCTAGGAATAACTAAAACATAATTATTTAAAACATCATTTACATTTTTCCATTTATAAAAATTGTTAACATTATCAGCACCTATAATTAAATACAAACTATCATTAGGATAAATACATTTTAACTCATTCATAATTTGATAAGTATATTGATACAGACCAAGTTTTTCATTCACTTCCACATTATTATTAAAAACAATATTTAACATATTAACCCTATCACTTAAAGAAATAATATCTTGCTTATCCCAATAGTTACCTGTAGGCACAACTATAACTTTATCTAAATAACCATTACTAATTAAATGACTAACAACATCTTGATGAGCTTTATGAACTGGATTAAAACTACCTACATAAACACCAATTTTCATTAATTAAAATATCTTTCCAAACTTTGCCCATGATTTAAATCATTAATAATATTAGCTAGTAAATTACTAGTATCTACTAAAATAAACCAATTTTCACTAGTAATACTATCAGGAATATAAGATGCATTAGTAGAATAAACAGCATCAAACAACTTATTCTCATAAGCATCTTTAAAACACTTTACTCCCTCAGTAAACAAAGCAAACGTTGCTATCATAAAAACCTTTTTAGCACCTTTTTCTTTAAGTTTTTCACTCACCTCTAACATAGATACACCACTAGCTATCATATCATCAACAATAATAACAGTCTTACCTTTAACATCAGGTCCCATATAAGCATGCTCAATAATTGGATTCTTACCATTAATCACTTTAGTCAAATCACGTCTTTTATAAAAAACACCCATATCACACTTTAAACTATCAGCATAATACCTTGTCCTTTCAGTCGCACCCATATCTGGACTTATAACAATCACATCATTAATATCTTCTATATCTTTTTTAACTCTATCTAAAATTAACTTAGTAGGATAAAAATTATTAAATGACGTATTAGGAACACTATTACAAATACTAGCATCATGAGCATCTATAGTAATAATATTATTAACGCCCATTGTTTCTAACTCTCTTAAAGCAATCGCACAATCCAAACTCTCTCTACCTTTTCTTTTATGTTGCCTTGACTGATACAAAAGAGGCATAATAACATTAACACGCCTAGCATGTCCACTCATAGCACTTATAACTCTCTTTATATCTTGATAATGTTCATCAGGAGAAACATGATTAACTAATCCATGCATATTATAAGTTAAACTATAATTTCCTATATCAGCTATAATATAAATATCCTTTTCACGAACTGAACCCTTTATAGTAATCTTACCCTCTCCATTACTAAACCTATCATTAACAAGAGGGATAATATAAGACTTATCTGTCCCTCTCATCTTATTAATAATATTATTAATCTCTTCTCCAAGTACCTTATGATTATCCATTACAATTAAAGCTAAATCATCTCTCATTTTTTACCTCCTATAAGTTGGAATATTAAACTTATGTAAATTATTTCTATGAAGTTTCCTTATCTTATTTCTAGTTTCCTCATTAACTTTATCTTCATCTTCCATATACATAGCAATATCACTATACTTAACACCTAATTTATCCTCATCAGTCATATTAGAAAGTCCATCATTAGGTGCCTTAAATAAAACCTTATCTGGAACATTTAAATACTTTCCTATTTCTATTACCTCATCTACAGTAAAATCAGCTATAGCACTAATATCATGAACAGAATCTCCTCCTTTAGTAAAATATCCTACATATAACTCACACTTATTTGAAGTACCTGCCACTAAATAAGTTTTATTATCTACTGCACTATACAAAGCCGCAAGATAATAAAGTGTACTCATTCTAAGTCTAGGTTTCAAATTAATATCGCTATTTTTAACTTGCTTATTAGTAAACTCTCCTAAATTTTTAAGTTCATCTTTAAAAGCATCAAAAGTACTAGTTATATCAAAATTTATAAGCTTAAATCCATAGTAATCACTAACTAACTTAGCATCAATAGCATCTTCACTTTTAGAATGACATGGTAATGTAACACCTAAAACATTTTCACGCCCTAAAGCTTCTACAAATAATCCTGCAACTACCGCACTATCCTTTCCTCCACTTATTCCTAAAATAACTCCTCCTAAATTATTTTCTTTATAGTAGTTTCTAATAAACTCTATAACCTTTTCTGTTTCTTCTTTAACATTAAAATTTCTCATATTTTTATCTCTCCTTTTTAATTTATTTCTTCTTAAAATAATTATCTCAAAAATATTTATCTATTATATTTAAAAAAGTTAAATAAGTTTTTGAGTTTATTATTATCTTTTTTTCCTTTCTCAATTTCTATTAAAATTAATTCAAAATTCTCTATAAGTTTATCTATAATTTCATTAATAGGATATTCATCTACAATTTTGTTACCAATTTCAAAAACTTTAATTATTTTTTTTAGTTCTTCTATAATTTCAAATTTATTAATACTTTTTATAATACTTTCATCTATAATTTCACTATACGGCCAATTAGATTCAATTATTTTTAAATTATCACCTTCAAAACTAATTCCTATTTGAAAATCTTTCATTTTTTTATACAACATATCTTTTCTTATATTGTATACTTGTTTTACATCAGATTCCTTTTCTAAAATTAGAAAATAAAAATCATGATTTAAACCAGATAATGTATATTTTACTCCATTAATACTATATTCAATACTATCACCATTCCAAGTGCTGTATCTCAAGTGACGATTCCCTTGAGATACTTCATTTGTAGGTAAAATAGCTTCAATATCTACTTCAAAACAACCACCATTAGAAGTTTTACTAAAACAATTGCAATACATAATATTAAAAAGTATATCTCCATTTTCACTTATACATTGCACATTTTTTCTTATATCATATTCCGTTTCACTATAATACCAACTATCAAGTCCATAAAAATCATCGAATACATTTAAGCTTATATTTTGACCATTTAAATTTATATTATATGTCCCGCTTGGAACTTTATTTAAAATAGTTAATCTATTTTTTCTATTATCATCTAACACCAATACCACCACCAATTCTAAAAATAACTCTTTTAGTTTCTTCTTTAACATTAAAATTTTTCATTTTCTTTTATCTCCCCTTCTTTTTAACATTTTATTAATAACATATTATATTTTTTAACAAGTATTTTCACTTGTTACTAACATTATATTAAAAACACACTAAAATGTCAACATCTTTTTAACAAATTATTAAAAAGATTTTTTTATTCTATTACAAGAGCCTTTTGACAAAAATAATAAAATATGTTATTATGAATATGTCAAGGAAACTTGCATAAAATAAAAAAGGAATACCTAGTTTTGAAGAGTTAGGTACTATTCCAAAAATTTAGGTAAAGTACCGACTTATACAGTTGGTACTATTTTTATTAGAATGATTAAAATCACAATAATAAGGAGTATTATGATAATATAAAGATATTCGTCTTTCTTTCTCATAATTTCACCTCCTTCCACTTCTAAAAGTAAAGGAGAATAGTACCCAAACTAACTAAATATTCCTAATTACATTTTACTCTCAATAATATATAAAAACAAGCAAACATTTAAATAATTATATAAAAATATTGAAGGATGATTGTATTTATTATTATTTCATGAAAAAAAATATATAATCATTTGGAATAACATTAAAAGTTTTACAGTTGTTGGAGTTTATTTATGCCAATAAATACGTAAAGTAGTTTTTCCTAATTATTTAAAATTTTGATAAATTTATAATTTGACATTCATTTCTAATATATTCATTATAACTTTTTTATACAAATCTAAAGTACTAGTTTAAATTATATAGCTGCTTTCTACAACAAAAAAAGAGCTAAATAAAAATTATTCATCTTTACTCATGCTCTATAACTTTTCCAATAACATTATCTTAATAAACTTTTACCTAAAACCAATTTATTCTCTTTCCCTTCAAATTCTCTTCTAAGTTCTATAAATCTTTCTTCTAAAGTATCTCCAACATGAAAATCTCTAACATTATCTCTATAAAACTCTGAATTATAATAAAGCCACTGATAATAAAACATTTCATATTCCATTCTAGTTCTATTAACTAAATCTTTTTCTAAAAAGGCACTTTTAGAATTATAAAAATCAAAATCTTCTTCTTTAACTAAATCTTTATAATCTTCCCAAATCTTTGTACCTCTAAAAGGCATTAAGAAGTTACCACACACCATCTCAGGTTTTAAATCACAAAATCTACTAATTAATTTTATATAAAATTTATCACTTTCCCTTTGAGTCTTAACTTTCAAAGGATTAACTATAAATGATAAATAAACCATAATACCATAACTATGAAGTAAATCACAAACCTCATCTAACTTTTTATTTTTAGCATAATCAACAGTTATATCTTCAAGCCCAAGACAAACCATATATACACCATTTTCTTTCATAAATTTAACATTATCTTCTGTTAATAAATTAGCAGATGCAAATAAATATATTTTAGCTCCCATATCATTAATAGCTATTAATCTTTCTCTCCAATCTATTTGAAGTGGAAAATTTTCATCCCTAACAAACACAAACTTAGGATTAAAATTCTTTAAAAACTCTATTTCTTCTTTAATTAAATCTAAAGGCTTAGATATTAACCTATCACACATAAGTGGACTACAACAAAAATCACATTTAAATGGACACCCTTGAGAAGTATTAATACTTGTAACAATATCATCTCTCTTTTTTAGAGGTATAATTTGTTGATTATTTTTAATATCATATAAATCATATCTAGGTATTCTCTTATAATTAGTAATACCATTAATAATATCCCCTTCTTGCGCTATACTAGCGTAAAAATCATCACATGGCCCTACCATAACTTTATGCGCAAAAGGCACAAATTCTTGAGGATTAATAGTAGGTTCATATCCTCCAACAATAATTTTACTTTTATCATGTCTACTAGCCCACTCTTTAAATTCTCTCATCCCAGTTATATAAACTGAACATGCATAATACTCTACTTCTTCATCATTAAAGTCAATATTTTCCATTGAATACATAACATTATCTCCACTAGGAAGAACTGTTAAAAGTGATGGCTCAAGCCCAAGATTAGTATCTTGTTTTGGAAAAGTCATTCCTATTATTTTCTTCACATTAACCACTCACTATCTTTTTAACACATTTAATCTTTTAATATCATCTCTTGCTCTTTCTAAAGCTATAAGTGCATTACATCCTTCAATATAACCTAAATTAATAAGTTCTAACGCTTCTTCATAAGTACATACAAATGATAAAACTATTTCATCTCTATCAAAATTTGGTTCACTCACCCTTTTAGCATCTATTCCTAAAAACAATCTATTATATGCACTAGAAACTCCCATATCTTGATAAAATCCTCCTAAATCAATTACATTTTTACAAGTATACCCTGTCTCCTCTTTTAATTCACGAAGTGCAGCATGACTAGGAGATTCCTTAGGATTTATATATCCACTAGGAAGTCCTACTCCAACACCACGTTTCGTAAACACACGAGGTTCAACTGTTAAAATCACATTTCCATCATTAGTAAGAGGTAGAATAACAGCCGCGCTTCCATCACTACCACCCTTCACAAGTTTTTCACGTCTTATAACCATACCATCTTTCAAAGTAACATCATAAAAAATACTTTTTATAAATTTTTTATCTTCTCTAACTTCTACTTTTTTCATAGAAACAAACTTAACTTCTTCTATTAAATTCTTTAATTCTTCTAATTTTTCTCTTCTCATTTTTTTACCTTCTTTCTAATATCATTTTCTTCTTTAAACTTAATAAATCTTCTGATAAATCTACATAATATTCATGAGGATTCATAAGTCTAGTAACCTCAGGATATAAAGTATTGAACTCATCAGCACAATATGCTTGTCTTTCCATTATGCTTGGTTGTTCATAAACTAATTTACCTCCTAAAAATATTGGTACTTGTAATTCTCTAACTTCATAATTTCTAATAATTTTGAACTTTTCATTATGTATTGGATTTATTAATGTATATTCATTTTTATTTATTACTTCATCATGAAGCGCTAATACATCTCCTAATGCATAACCTGTTTCCTTATCATAGAATCTATAAACACGTTTATACGCAGGATTAATCGTCTTAATAGGATCTTCACTAACCTTAATTTTAGGAATAAATACTCCATCCTTCATAACACTAACTAATTTATAAACTCCACCAAGTCTTTCTTTAGAAGCAGCTATATTATCTCCTATACCTAAACTATTAATACATGCTTCTTGTTCTAATAAACTATTTAAAGTATATTCATTAAGACCATTAGATAGACAAATTCCTGCATCATTTAGACCTGCTTCATCTAGCATAATCCTTGCTTCTTTAGATAAATAAGCTAAATCTCCACTATCTATTCTAATACCTTTTAACCTATATCCATTAGGTTCCAAATATTCTTTAGCTACTCTAATAGCATTAGGTATACCACTTTTAAGAACGTTATAAGTATCCACTAAAAACACTGCATTATCAGGAAAAGTTTTAGCATACGCTAAAAAAGCTTCGTATTCACTATCAAACATTTCCATATAAGAATGAGCCATTGTTCCACTTACTGGAATACCATATTTTTTACCTGCCAAAGTATTAGAAGTAGCAGCACAACCTCCAATAATAGCATATTTACTAGCTTCTGTACTAGAAGTCATTCCACGCCCTCTTCTTGCACCAAACTCCATAACTGGTCTATTTTTTGCTTCATTAACTATTCTCTTAGTTGCTGTTGTAACCAAACTACCATGATTGAAATTGACTAATAAAGCTGTTTCTATAAACTGCGCTTCAATAGCTTTAGCTTTTATTGTCATAACTGGTTCATTTGGAAATATTGGTGTTCCGTCTGGAATAGCATAAATATCCCCAGTAAATCTCATTCTCTTTAAATAATCTAGATGTTTTTCACTAAACATTCCATTATTTCTTAAATATTTTATATCTTCATCAGTCACTCTAAAATTCTTAATATAATCTATAATCTCATCAAGCCCACCCATTATAGTATATCCTCCTTCAAAAGGATTTTTTCTAAAAAACACATCAAACACTACTACATTATCTTGAAGTTTATTATCAAAATAAGACTGACTCATTGTAATTTCATAAAAATCAGTAAACATTGTCATATTAACTTATACCTCCTAAACTTTTTACTAATTTAATACCTTCTTGTTCCATTAATTTAAAAGCATAATTTTGATATTCTTCTCTATTATGCCAAGGAGCATCATATGTCTCCACCACATTCTTTGGTACAATTATTTCTACATCTCTATCCATCTCATCAAAGTAATTTACCATAGGAATAGCTAAATCTGTATCACATAAATCTGTACAACATCCTGCAACAATAACTCTTCTTAATTCTTTCATTTTATTTAAATCATTCATAAAGTTAGGCGCAAATAATGCACTTCTAGAATTCTTCTTATAAACAAGTGACCCTTCTACATAATGTTTAAACTCATCTATTATTTCACTTTCCCAAGTACCTTCTAAACAATGTTCTGGAAACTTATTAAATTCAGCACACCCTTTCTTATGAGCATCTCTTATAAATGCTACCTGTGCATCTTGCATATTTTTATAATACTGAATTAATCTTTCTAATTCTGGTACTATATGCATAATATGTTTATCAGCTAAAGCTCCTTTTTTACAAAATCCATTCACCATATCAACGACAACTAATAATTCTTTAATCTCTTCTAAATTTTTCATTTTTATCTCTCCTTCTTTTTAATATTTTATTAATAACAAAACTTTTAATTTTACAGGTTTTCCTCACCTGTTATTAACAGTATATTAAAAACAAATTAAAATGTCAACTATTTTTTTACATCTTACATTATATAAAATGGAATTTACTAATATAAATCATCCCTTTCTTATTTACATTAACTTTTTTTACAATATAATTTTAAAGGTTATTATACATATATCTTATAAGTTTCTTAATCTCTCTAATTTTTCCCTAATTATCTTTTTTTATCTTCTTCAGTTAAATCTATTATTAATCCAAAGTTTTGGCTAAAAATAAGAGAGAAACTACTAGGGTGCACGGCATTCAAGCCGTAGAGCCAATAATGGAAGAAGCGGCCAGGATTACCAGTACTCACATAGAACACGCGTGCGTAACTACCATTCTAAACTTTTATAAATCATTATCTTTATATCCATTTTATCACCTCTTACAAATTTTTTAATTTATAAAAGTTGTATACTTGAGAAGTCAATAATTATATATATGTACACCAACTAATAGCAACTATTTTATTTCATATAATTAAATAAAAAAGACAAATAACTTGTCTTAAATAGAAATATTACCATTCTTCATTATTAATAATTTACCTTTACTTGTATTAGCTAAAATTTCCAAATCTTCTGTTCCTATCATAAAATCCACATGATTTATAGAAGGATTAACTCCTCTTTCTATTAATTCTTCTTTACTCATACCTTCTCCATTTATAATACATTCAGAAAAACCTTTTCCAAGTGCTAAATGGCAAGAAGCATTTTCATCAATAGTAGTATTATTAAATATCTTACCAGTATTAGAAATAGGAGAATCATAATTAACTAAAGCCACTTCACCCAAATAACTAGAAAATTGTTCACTATTAATTATCTCGCTTAATAACTTTTCTCCCTTTTTAGCAGCAAAACTAACAACCTTACCATCTTTAAACTCTAAATAAAAATCATTTATTATAGCTCCATTATATATAAGTGGTCTTGAAGAATAAACCACTCCATTAGTCTTATACATATTAGGTGTAGTAAATATCTCATAAGAAGGCATATTAACAATCATATTCTCTCCCAAACTACCTGCACTTTCCCACAAAGCATCCTTATCTAATTCTACACTCAAATTAGTACCTTTCGAATTAATATAATGTAAACTATGAATTCTAAGAGAATTTAAATCAGCCACAATTCTATCTTGTTGTTTAAAAAAACTATTCCAACTATTTATAGGATTATCAGTATCAACCATACACATAGAACAAATAGCCTTAAATAATTTTTCATAAGCCTGCTCGTAATCATCACTAGGAAAAACACTCTTAGCCCATAACTTATTAGGTATATTAGCTATACACCAAGGTATCTTAAACTCAAGCTGTAACTTCTTATAAATAGAAGAAGTCATTCTTTCAACATATCTAGCACGAGACAACTTCTCATCATCTATATTTACCATTAAGCCAGGCATCTCAGTTTGTAACATCAAAAAACTAGCACCCTTTAAAGCATACTCATTCCAAACTT
>CANORX010000014.1 GCA_947569225.1 uncultured Clostridia bacterium | reverse complement strand
GTTTTATTTTGTCCGAAAAGCGTTTTGAAATTTGATGAGAACTTTCCTATTATATGAAAAAGACGTTTATAACCAAACGCCATAGTAAACTGCCATCATTCCTAGCATAAATCCTACAATCCAAAAAGTTTTGACTATGTCTGTTTCGCTCCATCCTAGTTTTTCAAAGTGATGATGTAAAGGGGCCATGAGAAATACTTTTTTCCCAAATTTTCTTATAGCTACTATCTGAATAAAACTTGATAGTGTTTCTGCTATGAATACTCCTCCTATTATAGCTAGCGATAGTTCATGTTTTGTAAGTATTGCTACTGCTGCTAGGGTTGCGCCTAAACCTAATGAACCTGTGTCACCCATGAATACTTTTGCAGGGTGTGTGTTGTATACTAGAAATCCTAAGAGTGTTCCTACTAATATGAAACAGAAAATGGCTATTTCTTGATATCCTTCAACCCATGATGTTCCCCAAGATATTATTCCGAAACAAAGAAATGCTATTACCGATAAACCTCCTGCTAGTCCATCTTCTCCGTCTGTTATGTTTACAGCGTTTGAAGAGCCTACTAGTAAAAATAATATAAATAGTCCGTAAAGCCATTTTAGATTCCAATCAATTCCAAGAGAGGTGATTACTAAGTGTGTAGATCCTCCTCCACTCATGTAAATATAAAAGAATACTATTGCGATTATGACTTGTGCGATTAGTTTTTGCATTACTGTAAGTCCATCGTTGTGATGTTTTAATATTTTTTTTAAGTCATCTGCAAATCCAAGCAAGCTATATGATATGAATACAAACATTATTATTATTAGAGAGTTTGTTATTTCTAAGCTTCCTTTAAAGTATAATAGTGCCATGGTTATTATTGTAGGTATTATAAATATTAAACCACCAACTGTTGGAGTTCCTTCTTTTACAAGGTGCCTTTCTGTAATGTCATGACATATACTTTGTCTAAAGTTTAGTTTTCTAAGTATTGGTAGTAGGAAAAAACCTAAAAATACTGATATGAAAAATCCTAACATTAAACCAAGTATAGATTTAGCTAAAATTAGCATATATACCACTCCTCTTATTTTTAATTATACATTTTATTTTTAAAACTCTCAAATTTAGGACGTTAATTTAACATTAACTTTACAATACTTCCTTCTTTTACTCGCGAGCCTACATTTGGACTTATTCCTACTACGTTTTCTCCTGAACCACTGTATTCTATTTGAAATCCATTTAATAGTGTGGATGCTTCTTTTTTACTTTTATTTATTACGTCAGGTATTGTTATGTATTTTTGTTCGTACCACATGTATTCTCTAGGTAATCCTTCAGGGTCACTTTTTATGTCATAAAGGTTTATTGCAGATTTTAATACTGAAGCGGCTATTGGTGCTGAGACACTTCCTCCATATTGAGTTACTCCGTGTGCACCATCTATTGCTATATATATTACTAGTTCAGGATCGTTAGCTGGCATTATTCCTATAAATGATAATACATAATTGCCTACCATATATCTTCCATCAGGTCCTACTTTTTGTGCAGTTCCTGTTTTTCCACCGACTCTGTAACCTTCTATGTAAGCGTTGTGACCACTTCCATTTGCTACGACACTTTCTAGTACATATTTTACTAAATCACTTGTTTCTTTTTTTATTACGTTTTCTTGTTTTAGTTTAGGTTTAAATTCTTCTATTAGTATTCCTGTGTCATTTTCACTTATGCTTGATACTATAAATGGGGTGTACATGTTTCCTCCGTTTACTATTGTACTTACTGCGTTTACTTGTTGTATAGCTGTTACTGATACTCCTTGTCCGAAGGCTGTTGTTGCTAGTTCTAATGGACCCACTTTGTCTAGGTTAAATAGGATTCCTTTTCCTTCCCCATTTAAGTCTATTCCTGTTTTTTGTCCAAAGCCTAATCTGTTTATGTATTCAAATAGTTTTTCTTTTCCTAGTTTTTGACCCAATACTACAAATCCTGGGTTGCTTGGTGTCTACACAGGAACACTAAAGAGCAGAAAAATTCCCCTGACAAGCAAGGTTTTTGGTACATGGACTTTTTAATAAGTTATTTTCGTTCAAATTAACATCAATATCTATAGCTGAAGTATTAAAGTCATAAAATACTTTTAATCTTATATTTTTTCTATCTCCATTTATTTTCTCTACTTCCACTTTTTCTACTAATAAATTAATCAAATATGATAAATTTTCTTTTATGTTTAACTTAGTATTTAATGAATTTTCCAAATTTTCTAATTTCTTTTTTAATTTTTCTTCTTCCAAATCGCTTTGTGAATGATCAACTAATTGTTTTTGTAAATTAGATAATTCCACATTAAATTTATCATTTCTTTTCTTAAATTCAAAATCATCTATCATTCCTTTAATACTTAAATCCAATAATTTATCTTTTTGCTTTTCAATATTAGCAATTTTGCCACTTATTTCTTCAATATCAAAATCACTACTAAACTCATCAATTATGTTTCTATATTCATTTAAGACGAGGGTTAAATATTGTTTCTTATTTTTAATAAAATTAGAAAACAAATCTATAAATATTTTATCTAAATATGATTCTTTAATATTAGGAGACGCACATTTAGATACTCCATCAATTTTATAAGTTTTACAAGACCATACTGGATTATTGGAACGGTTTGATCCACCATTTCTTATAAATACCGCTCCACAGTCTTTACAATATAATTTACAAGAATATTTATATTTTTTAATATGTTCTTCTCTATTTAAGATATGTCTTGATGGTAATTTTTTTCTTTTTTCATGAAGTAAATTAGCCTTGTCCCAAAGTTCTTCTGAAACAATAGCAGGAATTCTCTCATCTTTATATATAACTTGTTTATCTTTGGGTACTTTCTTTTTCTTATGTGTTTTATAATCTTCAACTTCCGTAAGTCTTGCAGTATAATATCCTTTATATCTAGGATTAGTTAAAAATTTTGCAAGTGTAGTTCCCGAATAAGCTTCCCCTTTAGAATTTAAGTAACCCATATTAGCAAGTTCTTCTCCAATTTTCTTTAGTCCCATACTGCCACTTGCATAAGTAGTAAATAAGTATTCAATTATGGGAGATTCTTTAGGATTTATTTCATATCTTCCATTTTTCTTAAAATAACCAGTTAAATTACCACCAATAAGTTTACCATCTTTAATCATACGATTCACACCAAACTTAACTCTTTCTGATAATTTTCTTACTTCATCTTGTGCTAGACTAGACATAATAGTTAATCTAAATTCAGCATCTTCTTGTATAGTATTTAAGTTATCAGATAAGAAATATACTATAACACCATTTTTAAGCAAATACTCTGTGTATTTAATGCTATCTACAGTATTTCTTGAAAATCTTGATATTTCTTTAGTTAAAATTAAATCTATCTTACCTAATGTAGCATCTTCTATCATTTTTAAAAATGAGTCTCTTTTATTTACAGCAGTACCAGAAATTCCCTCATCAATATATCCTCTTACTAAAGTCCAGTTTTTGTTTTCAGATATCATTTCTTCAAAATAATTTTGTTGATTTTCTAGAGAATTTAATTGATCATCTTTATCAGTAGAAACACGAGCATAGTATCCAACTCGCAAATTCATATCATAAATTGTTTTTCCTTTTCTAAGTTCTTCTCTGGTTTTTTTAACATCCATAATACCACTATCCTTTCTGCGCTTTTAAAATCCAAGTCAACTTAGGTTGCTTGATTATCTTCTTTGCTAGTGTTTGTCAAATCATTACTGTATTCATTTTTTAATTTTAGTAAGTTGTGATAAATTTGATTGTTCCATTCTTTTAAATGTTTTGTACTAAATTTAACTTCAATATCATTAATTTCGTACATAAGAGAAATCTCTGGGTTCCTTTAATTTTATGAAAATCAGATAAAAAAAGAACAATGTGTCAAAATTAGACATTATCGTTCTTTCTTTTCTAAGTTTAAGTTTTTTGTAATACAAATTAGATAATTCAAAACTAGCATAAATTCTATTATTATTTTCTTTAAATTCAAATAGTTAAATTTTATCTTTAAGTTGGTTTTGTACTATTTCAACTATACTTTTTAATTTTATTTTTCCATTTATATATTCAATTACTATTTATAATATTATTTTTCTAAAAGATAAGTATTGCTAGGATTAACCGCGCATACTTTTGTATAAATTATCCAATCTGTTACGTCATCTACTGTATACCAACCTTCATATCCTGTATGTATATCTGGAATACCATAAGGTTCTTGTGTTAATTTTGCTTTAAATTTATCACATTTTATTTCAAGTAATTCAAACCATATGTGTTCGGCTTGTCCTTCTTCTTTTAAAGGTAAACCAATCTTTATTAGAATAGTATTATCCTTGTTTTTAAAGGCTTTTTTTACATATGAAAATCTTTCTCTAGCTAATTCTTTCATTCTATTAGTCTCTTCATCACTAAAGAAGAATAATGGATTGTCTCCCCATAATTTATCATATAAAGATACTTTACTTAAAACTCTGTTGTTTTCATTTTCTTCACTTGTATATAAGAATATAATACTTGTTTTACTATTATGTCCATTCTTACGATCATCAAACCCGCCAAGTTTTAATTTTTTATATTCTAATATTCCTTCTGTCCAAGGCACACAAGTTACAACTATTGGATATCCATTAATTAGTTCTCCTATATAAGCACTATTTCTTAATTGATCAAAGGATTCTTTTTTATCAAGTAAGAGCATCGCATAAGTAGCAATTAAATTGTAATGATTTTTATAATGTTCATTATCTGAGTCCAATATTTCAAGTTCTGTAATACCACATCTACAAAGTCCGTGAGTGTGCAACCATACTTTATTATTTTTTCCATTTACAGCTTGTACATTAAATAAGTCTTTTGAACTTGGTAAAACTTTTGAAGTGGAGGCCATTTTAACCCATTTAGCAGATAACATCTTTTCTGCACTTTCATCTAAAAGACCTATTAAATCTGGTACTAACCCACAAGCAAGTTTTAATTGTAGATGAAAAGATTTTTTAGCGTTTTCTTTAAACTTCATAAATATAGTTATAGCTGTTCTTGCATTTAATATTGCTTCTTTTTCTTCTTCACTAAATAAAAAGTTTTGATATAAATAATAATCTGGTACAGAAATTCCGCCTAAATAAATTCCAACTTCATATTCTTGTTCATCATAAATCACTTTAAAATTTATAACACCATCTACTGCATAATTAATATCTTTAACTTTAAATTGAGTGCTAGAAGAAAGTCTTTCTACAGCATTTTTTAAAATATTTTCTTCATTATTTTTAGGAATTACCATCATATATGATTTTTCTTCCCAATATCCAAGTGGTTGTTCAGTTAATTTATTTTTCATAAGATTACTCTCTTTCATTATTGTTTTATTGAGATATTTTTTTGTATTACTCAATGTATTTATTATAGCAAATTTCTTACAAATAGTCTTTAGTTTTTAAATGAAAAGTGTTAGATTATTATAAATCTCAATATTAAATATTTTTAGGTTTTTGTAGACAAAAAAATTAGAGTATTGATTCTCTAATTTTATATATAATATTTTAAAATATTTCAGAATGACTTCCTGTATTAATTAATAAAAGTATTAATTGGTTTTCTTCATATCTGTATACTAGTAACCAGTCAGGTTCTATATGGCATTCTCCACAATTTTTATAGTATTTATCATTTTTTAAATTATGGTTTCTGTATTTTTCTGCTAATTCTTCTTTATTAGCAAGTTTTGTGATGATATATTTTAGTTTATTGATATCTTTGCCTTGCTTTTTGATTTTTTTATAGTTTTTTTTAAAATCACTTGAGTATTTTATAATATATTTTGTGGAAGTTTTTAAGTTATTCATTATCTAAGTCCTTAAATAATTCATTAATATTAGTGTATCCTTTGGCTTCTATTTTACCATTTATTATATCTTCTGCCTCTTTTAGGGCGTGTAACATTTCTTTTGTTGGTTTTGGATTAGTTATTTCAAAGGGTATTCCATCTCTTTTTACTACTTGGGCTAAAGCCATATTTATAAATGTACTCATATTAAGTCCTAAATCTTTTAAGATTGCTGATGCTTCATTTTTAATTTTAGTATCTACATTAACATTAATTGCACTAGTTAAATTAGACATTTTAATCATCTCTCTTTCTATTACAATATTATCATTTTTTATTTATATTGTCAAGATAACATCTATATACTAACTACATAATATATATTTTCTTCAATTTTTGTAGATTTATTCTCTAATCATATTTTCATTTTTAATTTTAGTGAGTCTTGATAATATAGATTCTTGCATCGTTTTAAAAGTTTTTAAATCTATGATTTTGTCATCATATAATTCTTTATTAATTATAAGTCTAAATTCTAACCACTTGTATTCAAAAGGCAAATGTTTAGTACTAAATTTAACTTCTATGTCATTTGTTTCTATCATTATTAGTCCTCCATTTTCGTTTAATTTTATGTTGCAGATAGAAAAAAAAGACCTCATAACAAAATAGACTTTATTAGTATTCCCTTTAGGAGATAAGTTTTGTTTTAATGGTTGATTTACTATCATATTCATTATCTATTTCTTTTTCTCTTTTATAAAAGTCAATTCTTTTGTACTAGGTGGAATTGATAATAAAACTAGCATAAGTTCTGTTGTTAATTTAGTTTTTTCTTTTCTTTAATTAATATTATTATCTTTAGGGAATAGCACAATTAGTCAATATTATTGTTTTACTTTTGCAAATATATTGTGCGCAAAGAATTATAATTTTATTCATAAGATTTTTCTTATATATATTTACAGGTATAAGCATATATAAAGATTGATTTTATATCATCTATTTATTAAATTAAGCGTAGAACAAACTTCAATTTTGGTATGATTTTTCTCTTTATTTAAAGGATTTTCTTTAAAACTGTATGTGTTCCTGTATTGACTCCAAGATTGCAAGAGTTCTCTACTACTTGTACATATGTCTGATGTCCGTGACCTTCTGGTTTCCAACAGTGTAGTGTTGAACCACTTACGTTTATTTTTCCTGTGTCATAGTATGTGTCTTCGAATACATTTACTAGCCCTTCGTTTATAGCTGCACTTAGTGTTAGAATTTTAAATGTTGAACCTGGTTCGAAGCTACTCCATATTGCTAGGTTTCTATTTATTGTTTCTACACTGTATTTTTGATAGTTGGTTGGACTAAATGTTGGTCTACTACTCATCGCTAATATTTCTCCAGTTTTTGGATTCATTACTATTCCAATAGCGCCTTCTGCTTTATATTTTTTTTCGGCATTGGTAAGTTCGTTTTCTAATACAAGTTGTAAATCTAAGTCTATAGTCAAATTTACATTCATTCCACTTGTTGGGGACTCATATATTTCTGGCATGGATAGTTTATTTCCTTTACCATCTGAGAAGTATTTTATGGAACCGTCTACTCCTGTGAGGTAATCGTTATACATTAGTTCTAATCCACTTAGTCCTTGGTTGTCAATTCCAACGTAACCTATGACATGGGCTAATGTAGTGTCATAAGGATAATATCTCTTTGTTTCTTTTAAGAGGTATACTCCGTCAAACCCTAATTTGTTTATTTTTTCTGCAATTTCATAACTTAAATCTCTTCCTTCGGGATGTACTCTTTCTATTGATGTTTTTTTGTTTACGTGTTTGTACATTTCTTCGTAACTTACTCCTAATATTTCTGCTAGTTGTTTAGCTACTTCTTCTTTATTTTTTATCTGTATTGGTATTAATACAAGTGACGATGTTGTTTCATTACCTGCGATTATTTTTCCATTTCTATCAAGTATTTTACCTCGGTCTGCTTGTACAGGTAAGTTTCTACTCCATAGGTTACTAGCTAAGTCATTTAGTTTTTTGTATTCTATTACTTGTATATAAAATACTCTTATTATTATGAGTAAGAATAAAGATACTACTAAAAAAAATACCATTTTAATTCTACTGTTTTGTGAGTGTTCAAACATAATTATTTCACCTAGTAATTTTATGATTTAAAGTTTTAATTAATGATTAGTAAATTAGTGCTGTGTTATTTTAATATTTTTTTATTACTTTTTGGTTTCTGTCATATTATTTATTAAGGTGATTAGATTTATGAAAGACAAGATTTTATATTTTACTACAATTATTCTATCTATTTTTGGTGTTGTTATGATTTATTCTGCTAGTTATGTTTGGGCTAATTATAAGTTTAATAATCCTTTTAAGTTTGTTATTAATCAAGCTATATTTTTGATAATTGGTATTGTTATTATGACTATTATTAGTAAGATTGATTTTAATTTTTATAAAAAACAAGTTAATAAAATTTTATTTATTTCATTTGTTCTTTTGATTCTTGTTTTGATACCAGGTATTGGTGTTATTAGAAATGGTAGTAGAAGTTGGTTTGGAATAGGCCCTTTTGGTATTCAACCTAGTGAGATTAGTAAGATTGGTCTTGTGATGTTTACTGCTAAGTATTTGTCTAAGAATGATAATGAAAAGAGAGTTACTAAAAATTTCGTGTTCCCTATTTTAGCAATGATTTTAGTTTTCTTCGGTTTGATTATGCTTGAACCTGATTTTGGTAGTGGTATGATTATTGTAAGCGCTTTGATTGTTCTTATTTTTATTACAGGGACAAATTTAAGTATTTTTGTTAAGATGGGTATTCTTGGGTTACTTGGAATTATAGGTCTTATTATTGTTGCACCTTATAGGTTAAAGAGAATTACTTCTTTTTTAAATCCTTGGAGTGATCCATTAGGTAGTGGTTTTCAAATTATTCAGTCTTTGTATGCTATAGGGCCTGGAGGCCTTTTAGGTTTTGGTTTTCTAAATTCTAGGCAAAAACATTTTTATTTGCCAGAGCCTCAGACAGATTTTATTTTTTCTATTATAAGTGAAGAGTTTGGATTTCTAGGTATTTGTATTGTTAGTTCACTGTTTTTAATTATTTTTTATAGGTGTATTAGGATTGCTTTAGAGACTGATGATTTGTTTTCTAAGTATTTAGTTTTTGGTTTGGCTTTTATGCTTATTTTTCAAACTTTACTTAATTTGATGGTTGTTGTAGGTATGATTCCTGTTACAGGGTAAGTCCTGCTAGGTAACTGGAAACGACAATGAAAATAAACCCTTATTTTATAAGGTATTTAGAGAGTTTAATAAAAATAAAAAAGATAAAAAATTGATAAAAATAAGTAAAAATACATTAAAATATAAAATTTTGCAGATAAAAAATAGGGGTAATTTTACCATTACTGCAAAGAAGTTGATTTGAGCAATACCAAAAATACCTCACATATTTTTGGAGGAAAAAATGATAAGAAAAATTGATGTAGGAAGTGTTTTTGGTACTGCCCAAAGAACTAGTTATGAATATATGAAATTACTAAAAGAAAAACATAATGGCAATTTTAAAACTTTAGTTGTAGATGATAAAGATGGACTTCACTCTTTACCTTTTGCTAATCATGGATCTAAGGTTGTTATGTATGAGCCAAATGAAATATATATTAATGGAGGAATAATTGATAATGAAATTATTACCCCTATATCTAATAGGAAATATTATAAAGAAAATAAAATAAAACAATTAAGCAAATATTTAAAATGAAAGTGATGGTGATAATATCGGGTCATTCCCTAAAGAGAAAAAAACAAATAAAGATAAAGTTTTAGATAAAGAAAAGAAAAAACTTGAAAAACAACAACCTAAATTTGTGATAAAAAAACTAATGAAAAGTAGAATAAAAAATTCTCAAATATTTTCAAATGTTAAGTCTGTTGCAGATGATGGTTTAATAGAATTAAAAACTGGTGAAGTAGCATCTTTAATTGAAGTTAAAGCCATAGATTTGTCTTTAACTAGTAAGTCAGAAAAGCAAAATTTCTTTTATGCTTTAAAAAGTCTTTACCAGATAAAAGGTCTTGTGTTAAAATGTTATAAATTAGATCAGAAGATTAATCTTAATAACAATAAAATTAATTTAGAAGATTTAATTTCATATTTTGAAAGTGATTTAAAAAAACATAAATTACTTGAAGAAAGTAAAAGATTAATTGAAGAACTAGAAGATAATCACTATACTATATCTAGTGTTTATTATCTAGTTGTAATTGCTAAAGACTTAAATATATTAGAAAAACAACTTGATGAAATAGAAGATATTATTTCTAATATAACACCTAGAATCAATATGGAAGTTATTGATAATAGATTAGAAATATATAAGTTTTTAACTAATTTATATATGAATCAAAAATCACTTGATGATCTTATATGGAGTGATTTACCATCTTTAATATCACCCCTTAATTTACAAGAAAAGACTAATTCATTAAAACTTGATGATAAAGATATTCAAATGATAGCAATAAAAAATATTCCACCATTCGTAGATGAATTATTTTTTGAAGAAGTCTTTAATGTTCCAGATGTCATGGCTTGTATAAGTATTAAGGATGCTATTAGTCAAGATGAGTTAATTCGTTGGGTAAATTCACAGTATCAATTTTTACTTAGTGATCGTAACACTACTAGAAAATTAAGTGATGCTACTGAACTTGATACCCAAAAGGAAAACTTCCAACAATTAATGTTAGAAATTAAAAATGGTGATGAAAAGATAAAAGAAGTATCTCTTACTCTTATCATTACTGGTACTAAAAAAGAAAGAGATAATACTTTTAGAGAATTAAAAAGACTTGTAGATAGATACCAGATAAAACTTGATATTCCAAAATTAAGACAAATGGAGTGTTGGCAAAACTTTGATATTACTTCTACTTCTTTAAATGATTATTCTATCTTTTTACCTACTTTAACATTAAGTGCAGGTTTTCCATTTACAAAAACTTATTTTAACGATTCTAAAGGTTATATGTTAGGAGTTGATTTACATACTTCACTACCTATATTCTTTGATCCATTTACATTAAATAATCAAAGAACTTCCCATAACCTAGCCATAGTTTCATCTACTGGTGGTGGTAAAAGTTTTACCATGAAAAAAATGATAATTAATGAATTTGCTCGTGGTACAAAAATTTTTATCTGGGATGCTGAAAATGAATATAAAAAACTGGTTGAAGCAAATGGTGGTGAATATATAGATCTCTACTCTAAAAAGGGAGGTATTATTAACCCTTTACAGATTAGATATATTCCTAGTGATGATGAAGATAAAGAAACAAAGGAAACAGACTGTCCTTTAGCAAAACACTTAGGTTTTCTGGAGGCATTTTTCAAAACTGCTTTTGAAAGTATAACAGAAAAAGAACTTGTTATGTTACTAGCAGTAGTGGAATCTTTATACAACACAAAAGGAATATTTAAAAATACTTCTATTAATACACTTCAAAGTTTAAGTCCTACTGACTACCCAATTTTTAGTGAATTATATGAGTATTTACCAGTTTATAAAAAACAATTAGAAAGCAATGAGAAAAAGAAATTAATAGATCAATTAGAAATACTTGTTTCAAGATTTTTAACTGGTACTGATTCATTCTTATTTGATGGTCATACCAATATTGATTTATCAAATGATCTTATTGCTTTTAATTTACAAGAATTATTATATAGTGGAAATCAAAGACTGATTAATACTCAAGTGTTAAATCTACTTACATATTTGAATAATAGCATTGTTGCTAATAAAATTCAAAATGAAAAGTCTGATAAGAAAAAACATATAAGTATTATAGTTGATGAGTTCCACTTATTTATAGATGAAAAAAATAATGAAGTATTGAAAAATTTTGGGCAACTTGCTCGTAGAGTTCGTAAATATTCCACTAATTTAATTGTAAGTACACAAAGTGTAAAAGACTTTGTTGGTAATGCTAGTGTTCTAAGACACGCTACTGCAATTTTTAATAATTGTCAGTACACTATGATAGGTATGTTAAAAGAAGATGATTTACTAGCTTACTTAGAGTTATTTAAAAATAACCCTTTAACTGATACTCAAAAAGCATTTTTACTATCTGCTAAACGAGGCGAATTTCTTTTAAATGTAGATAATAAAAATAGACTTAGAGTTTGGATTCGTGCTACTGAATTAGAAAGAACTATGATGGGTGAAAATTAATGGATAATAAAAAGAAATTAAATCATTTATCAAGTTCTATTTATGACTTTATATGTAATTATCGTGAATATAGTGATTGGTATTTTTATAATAATGAAATACCAGACTTAGAAAGTCTAAAAAGTAAATTGGATGATGAAGATAATGGTTTAGATTTTATGAGTGATTTATCAGAAATGTTTCGTTATTTTGTTATGGAAAAAGATTTTACCAATACAGATGAACAAGAATTTTTTGACACTTTATGTTCCATATTTAAAGAATATAATATTTATTTAAATTCTTATGAGAAAAATTATAAAGTTGATACATTGGCAAAAGATTTGGTTAAATATGTAAAGGAATCAGATCCTTATGAATATAGAAATAACTATATAAATGATGATGATGCTTTAAAGTCTGTTAAAAAATGCTTATACACTATTTCTGGAGTGGATGCTATTAAAGATCATCTAAACTCTGACATAGAAAAATATGCAACAGATAGTGATTTAACTAATAATGATATTTTAGATTATTTGAAAAATGCTAGTGATTTATTAATCAGAGTAAATGAATATTCTAAAGAAATAAAAAAACAAAATAATAAAGAAATGGATATGTAAATTTTGAAAAAAAAGATACTATCTATTCTTTTAGGATCTACTGGTTTTTTAGTTGTAATTGCTATT
>CANORX010000013.1 GCA_947569225.1 uncultured Clostridia bacterium | reverse complement strand
CCTACTAAACAGAAAAAATGAAACACAGAATGCATATACCGTCTATTAGTACCAAGTGCATATAAAATAGCCCCAATAGAATACATAATACCACCAATAACTAAAAATAAAACCCCGTTAAAACCAACATTATTATACAAATTACTAATCCCAATAATAGCACTCCACCCATTTAACAAATGACAAATGACAGAAGCGAGCATAAACCTATCAATATCAATACAAGTCAAAATAATACCTGTTAAAGTAACAATACCTACAAAACTAACTAAAATAATAGACTTAACACCACAAATCCCTAAAAGAGAAATAGGAAAATAAGTACCAAAAACTAACATATAAACATTACAGTGGTCTAAAACTCTTAAAACTTTTTTTCCCTTTAACCTAGGACTAAGTGCATGATAAATACAACTAATAACATACAAAACTATCATAGTTGTCCCAAAAATAGAACAAGCAACATACTCTAAAGCTCTATTAGACTTAACTAACATAAGAACTAATGCTGCAATTGCAAGACAAGCACCAATTCCATGACTAATAGAATTAACTAACTCCTCACCCAAAGTATAATTAGGAATAGTATTACCACGTTTCTTCATAACATCACCTAATAATAATTATACAATAATACTAGCAAAAATGTACAACTTATTTTACAATAAAACCAAGAGGTAGTATATGAATAAAAAAACAAAAGAAACAGACTTAATCTGTAGTAACTGTGGTTACATTTATCCAATAAAATATAACAGAAACATAACAAAAATATGTGGATTCAAATATGCATATTGTTTTAGATGCTCTCAAATGACTAGACATCAACAAACAGAAGCTTTAGACTTATACAAAAAAACACTAGAAAACAAACCATTAGAAGAATACACAAAAAAAGATAAAATACTAAGTCGTGTATTAAAATAATACTAAAACAAAAAAACAAAACATATACTTCTTGTAGGTGATTAAAACATGAAAAAATACTTTGAATACATAGGCTTACTAGCACTCACATGCTTTAGTTTTTATTACACAGAAAAAGTAACAAACATAATGAATAGCAAAGACCCAATAATGATTAACATAGAAGAATACAAAGAAATAAGTGATACAGACTGCAAAGAAGGATACATAACAAGTGATGGAGTAGTATTAGGAGTATCAGGTAAAGAAGTAGACGTAAAAGAATCATACTCAAAAATGCAAGGAGTAGGATATAACGAAGAGCTAATGGTATTTAAAAGTGTTAGCTGTAACGTAAATATGGACTCAACACTCGATAGTTACATAATAAAAGGAAACGAGGCAAAAAATGCTGTAAGCTTGTTCATAAACATAAACGATGGAACACTTTTAGAAGAAATAATAGATATAAGCAAAACTAAAAATATTAAACTTAATCTAATAGTAACAGGTAGTGTATTAGAAACACACAAAGAATACCTAAAAAAACTTTATAATGATGGGTACGAATTAATCTATGGTGGCTTAGAAGAAAACGACCTAAAAAAATACACCAAAATTATGAAAGAATTTAATAATAATCCTAGAATGTATTGTATTAACCTAGGAATAAAAGACACTCTAAATATGTGTGAAAAAGCAAAAATAAATAGTATAAAAACTGATAAAAACTACACTAAAGATATATTATTAAACACAAAAACAAATTTAGAAAAAGGATCTTTCTATATATATAAGGAAAACAAAAACACATTAAATGAACTAAGTTCTACTATTAATTTTATAGCAGGAAAACAACTAAAAATTATGAGTATAACTGATATGTTAAAATAAAAAAATTAAATGTATAAAATAAATTACAAAGTCAATAAAATCCTATTGACTTTTTAAATTTAAGGAGTTATAATCAAATACATAAATTCACAAAGGGGGTAAAATTATGACAAGTGAATTAAGAGCAAATATTAACGAAATAATAGACTTTGAGTGTAAATTAAAAGGCAAAATAACTGAATTAAAAGATGAATATGATGAATTAACTGATGTTACACTAGCCCATTCTTTTAAAGAAAATAGAAGAGCAAGAAAAATAAAAAAAGAATTAGATGAATTACAATCTGTTAATCTATCATTTGAACCAGATTTTAATTCATTCATCAACAAAGTGAATGAATATAACACGTTAGTTAGTAGTCCTGCGGATGCTACTATACTTGCTGAAAAAATGGGAGAAATATCTGAAAAAGTAGAAAAAATACAAAACAAATATCAAAGTTATATTGATAAAATTATTTATGGAGGAGAAGAAATAAAAGAAGGTAAAATAAATAAAAAAGTTGTTGGAGTTACAGCAGTAGCAGCATTGATTGCCTTGGGACTTATTGTGCCTAAAATGGCTAAAACATTTAGCAATAACAATAATACTTTTGGTAATTCTAGTACTATTAACAACAATAATAACAATAATAACAATAATAAATGGCAAAATGATACAACAAATCCTACAAAACCTAGTGAAGAAGAACCAGAAAGAGTAAACATACCAGAACTTGATCAATATTCAACATTTACACAAGTTGAAAATGAAGAAGATATAACTAAGGTAGCAAGTGAATTAATGGTACTTCTTGATGCAGTAGCGCCTGACAACAATTACACAGAACAAAACGTAATAGACTACTTAAAAGAAAAAAATGGATTCACATCTAGCGAAAATATTGGAAGTGCACCTGACAAAGATGGAAATGAGCCATCTAATGAGGTCTTAGAATTTACTGATATTCATGATGAAGAACAAGTAACTAATAGAGCTATAATAATAAATGAATATTTTAACAAAATATCACCAAATCAAAATATGACAGTAGAAAAGGTTGAAGAATTCTTAAAATATATAAATAGTGGAATAGTAGACGAGCCATCATATGATGGAGCAGCGTTTGTCATAGATTCAATTAATGATTTAATGGTAAATGAATTAGCAGCAGCATCTGATATTATTAATGAAGTAGAAACAGGAAGAGAAAAAAAAGAAGTTTTAGTAGATTATAGTATATTCTTCCTTGATGGATCACAAGGTCAAAGATTAGGGAAAAAAATTAATGACTTAAGACAATCAATGATTATAAATGCTAGTGGAGATATATCTAATTATAAAAAGCAATTTACAGAATTATTCTTAAATTCTTGGATATTGCATGGATTTAATGGCGCAGAAATAAATTCGTACCTTTTAGAAACTCCAGGTATGGAAGCGTTAATTGACGTTATGTTCCTAAATACTAGTATTTTAGTAGGAGAATCTAAAGACATGATAGTAACTAATCCATTAACATTAGAAGAAGTTTCTTTGAAAGAAATTCATGAAATTGCAAACTACGAAGATTGCCCAACACAATTAATGGATGAAAATGGAATTGTGTTAGATGAAAAAATAACTTTGGATAAATCTAGTAGTGATTTATATGCTATGTATACAAAAGCTATGATGAATAAAATAAATAATGAAGAAATTAATAGAAGAACATTAAATAGTTAAAGTTAGGGGGAATGAAAAATGTATAGTAGTGAAAAAAATCCAGGAATAAACTGGAAAGACTTAATAATTAAAGCTATATTCTTAGTAATATTCTTATTACTACTAGTATGGTTATTTCCAAGTGTACCTAATATGAAACCTTTTTACAGTAATGTATTTAGAGAAAATATCAAGTACATGCAAGAAGCAGGAGAAAGTTATTACACAGATGAAAGATTGCCTAAAAATATAGGTGACACAGCTGAAATGACTTTACAAGAAATGATTAATAAAAATCTAATAATACCATTCGTAGACGAAGACGGAAACGAATGTGATACATATTCATCTTATGTACAAGTTAAGAAAAACGAAAAAGATTACACTCTAAAAGTAAATCTAGTATGTCCAAAAGAAAAGAACTATGTAGAAAAAACATTAGGATGTTACACATACTGTGAAGATGATTCATGTAAACAAGAATTAGAATATCAATTTAAAAAAGAAACAACAACAGATAAAACATTATATAGTTGTCCAAACGGAGGAACACTAAGTAACGGAATGTGTAACGTATATAAAACTGATAGCTATAAAGCTTCATCAACAACAGCTAAAGGTGAATACTACTGTCCAAATGGAGGAACACTATCAGGAACAACATGTCACATATCAGCGCAAAGCTCATATAATGCATCTATTTCTTCTGGTAATTACTATTGTCCATATGGTGGTACATTAAATGGTTCTCAATGTTATGTAAAAGAATCATCTAGCTATCAAGCTTCAACAAGTTATTACTGTCCAAACGGAGGAACACTATCAGGAACATTATGTTACTACTCTACAACAACTAGTGGAAACTCTTACGTAGCAGAAGTAATGTACTATGTATGTCCAGATGGTTCAACATCTAACACACCAACATGTAGGACAACATCAACAACAAATGGAAGCACATATAACGCATCAATAAGAAACTATACTTGTCCAAATGGAACAGTACAAAATTCTTCGATTTGTAAAGTTATATCATCGACTGCAGATACTGTAATAAACGCAACACCTAAAACAACAACTAAAACTATAAAAACAACAACGACTAAAGGTAGTGGATATACTTTAATAAGTGCAGGATATGAATATACTTGTAGTAATCATGCGTTATGTCCAAAAAGAGTATATTATTATACTTATTCATATAAGACTACAACATACACATGTCCAACAGGATATAAACAAAACGGAACAAAATGTACAAAACCTGGAACAACATCAACTTCAAATGTAACAGGAAAAGCAAATTATTATTGTCCAAGTGGTGGAACACTACAAGGAACAAAATGTGTAAAAGCAGGATCTTCATCAATAACTGAATCTATGGGAGTACCACGTTACTACTGTCCAACAGGCACACTAAGTAACGGAAGATGTTATGTAACAGGTTCAACAATCAATCAAAACTATGCAGCAACACAAGAAAGAACTTGTCCAAATGGAGGAAGACTAGAAGTAGGAAGATGTATAATAGACACATCATACACATACAATGCTTCTAAAAATGCTGACCAAAAATATTGTCCAAACGGTGGAACACTATCAGGAAATAAATGTATAGTTGACAAATCTTCAAACTATCAAGCATCACTATCAAAAGGAGAAACAATTTACACTTGTCCTAATGGTGGAGAATTAAAAGATAAAACTTGTTACATAACAAAACTATCTAACTCATATAAAGCTACAGCAACTACTAAAAAAGTAAGCTCAGTAAGCTATAAATGGAGTAAAGAAGAAAAACTTGAAGGATGGACAAAAACAGGAGAAACAAGAATAGCGGCCTCTTCTCTAGGAGCAAGAAGCTAAATAAATAAAAACAAAATGGCTAGAAATAAAAACTAGTCATTTTTTCTATCTCAAAAAATGTTATAATAGAAAAGGTGAAAATAACTATGGAAGAAATAGAAAAACTAAAAGAATATAAAAAAGAATTAAATAACCTACAAACTAAAATTAACAAAAACACATACACATTACTAATAGGAGTAATAATAATAGCATACAAACTTAAATCCAAAACAGAGGAACTTGAAAACCAAACACAAAAAATAATATTAACTATAATAGGTTCATACATAATTGTATATAACCTGAGACATCTAATAGAAAACCTACATACCAAAACAAAAATAGAAACTTTAATAGAAATAATAGAACTAAACAAAACCAAAGATTATACAAAAAAATTGCAATAAAAAAACAAATATGATAATATAAATTTAGGGTGGTAAAAATGAATGATAAAAAAACAAAAAGATACAGAATAGTAAGAATAAATGGAGTAGAAAAAAGAAAAATAAAAAATAAAAAACAATTAGAAGAAATACTAACAAAAATCCAAAAAAATAATGATGACTCTACAAAACCTTACTTACTAGGAAACATAAAAATTGATAGAGAAAAAGAAACAATAACATTTACAAAATACAAAAAAATAACCGTGCCAAACAGATTAGAAGAATTAGACCAATTCACTTCAAGTGTAGAAAGTGAATTTGAATTAAAACTACTATATAACTTAAGACTACATGACGATCTTCCACTAGTAATTGCCTATAGATCTAATAAAGAAATAAAAACACTAAAAATAATATACAAAAAACAAAAACAATACTTAGAGACAGACTACATAAAATCAAGACTAAAAAAATATGGAAGATATACTAGCCTAATAAACATAATATTAACTAATCAGCTAATAAAATCACATGCACGACTATCTTTGAGTAACTTAGAACAACTAAACGAACTAATTGAAAGCATAAAACAGAATAATCCAGTAGACATAGACATAACACCATTAATTAACTTTTATGAAGCATTTATAACTGATAACAAAAAACATAAAGAAAACTATCTAAACTTTAGAATAATAAGTAAAATACTAATGGACTTCGAAGAAGAACCAGAAGAAGAACAAAAACAAATAAAAGGCCAAACAATGATTAAAGAATACATATTACAAGAATTAAGAGAACTATATGAAGAATTAAAAATAGAAGTATCAGAAAATGGTTACACAAAAAAATTAGAAAAAAATTTAATGAAAAGACATGAAACGACAAAATAACAGTCGTTTTTTTTCTATACTTAAAAAGGTGAGAATATGAAAATATATTTGGACCTAGTATTATTCCTTAATTTTGCATTTGACTTTATTTTACTACTAACAGTAAGCCTAGTATTAAAAAGAAGAGCCACAATAAAAAGAATAACATTAGGAAGCATAATAGGAAGTCTAACAATAATAGTATTATTTGTACCCTTCACAACACTAACACTATTTATAACTAAAATATTACTAAGCATAATAATAGTAATAAGCACATTTGGACTAAAAGACATAAAATACATACTCACAAATCTATTCTATTTTTACATAACAAGCATAATCTTAGGTGGGTTCCTATATTACCTAAACATAGAATTTAGCTATAAAAACATAGGGATGGTATTCTACCACAAAGGAATAGGAATAAATTACATATTTATATTGCTATTTTCACCCATAATACTATATATCTATACAAAACAAATGAAAAAACTAAAAGAATATAACACTTACAACTATAAAGTTGATGTATACCTAAAAAAAGATAAAATCATAAGACTAAATGGATTCATGGATACAGGAAACACACTATTAGACCCATACAAAAAAAGAAAAATAATAGTAGTAAACAGTGGGCTATTTGATAATTACATGAATGACACAAACATAGTATACGTCCCATATGAAAGTGTAAACATAACAGGCTTACTAAAATGTATAAAAGTAGATAAAGTATACATAGAAGGATTAGGAATAAAAAAAGACATACTAATAGGAATAACAAATGACAAAATTAAAATGAATGGTATCAATTGCATACTAAATTATTTATTATTGGAGGAATAAAATATGAAAATAATAGAATTACTAAAAAAACTATTTAAAAGTGAAGACAAAAAAATATTTTACTTAGGAAGTACAGACTTATTACCACCACCACTAAAAAAAGATGAAGAAGAAGCCTTAGTATTAAAAGCAGAAAATGGGGACTTAAACGCAAGAAACAAACTAATAGAACACAACATAAGACTCGTAGTATTTCTAGCAAAAAAATATGACAACACAATATATGACTTAGAAGACTTAGTATCAATAGGCACAATTGGACTAATAAAAGGAGTAAAAACTTACAAACTAGACAAAAACATAAAACTAGCAACATATGCATCAAGATGCATAGACAATGAAATACTAATGTTTTTAAGAAAAAACAAAAGAAGAAAAGTAGAGATAAGCTTTGAAGACTCAATAAATCAAGATGGAGATGGAAACGAATTACACCTAGAAGACGTACTTGGAACAGAAGACGATGTAGTAGAAAAAGAATATGAATCAAAAGTAGACAAAGAACTACTAGTAACTGTATTAGACAAACTACATAAAAGAGACCAAGAAATACTGACACTTAGATATGGACTAAATAACACAGAAGAATACACACAAAAAGAAGTAGCAGACATGTTAGGAATAAGCCAATCTTACATATCAAGAATAGAAAAAAAAGCAATAAAAAAACTAAAAAGTCTAATGAAAGTATAAAATAATAAAAAATAATAAATTGACTAATAAACTAAAATGTCTTATACTAATAATGTAGATATAAGATAAAAAAAGCTTATCTGTAATTTATTATTTTTTTACACCAACATTACAACTGAATTGGAATAAATATAATTACTATTGTAAACAATAATTTATTATCATAATTGTAATATAAGTGTAAATAATATTAGTAGGAGTTGTAATTAATGGAAAAAGTAAATAAGAATTATTTGTTAATAATATTAGTCATAATATTAGTATTAGGTCTAGGAGTAAGCTTAGCTTATTGGACAGCAACAATAGTAGGAGAAGGATCACCTATGAACTTCAACTCACCAAACATTAAAATAATATATGACAACAAAGGTGGGTCTATAGGTTCAGGAATAATAGAACCAGGTTGGAGTGAAACAAAAACATTTTCAGTAAAAAACGAAAATGACACACCATACACATACAACATAATATTAAAAGACTTAATAAATACATTCAAAACCGAGGGTTATCTCCAGTATAAAATAAGCTCTACGAATGGATATAATATGCCTGATTATATGGATATACCAAAAAGTGAAGAAAGAAGCAACCAAGTTATAGGAGAGAACATAACAATAGAAGGAAATACAACACAAGAATACACAATAGAAATAATATATAAAACAACCGAAGAAGACCAAAGCGCAGATATGGGAGCAACACTAACAGGAACACTTTATATAGAAGAGTACAGACCTACAAATACTTTATACAGCCAAATACTAAAAGATCATCCTATAGTAAACACAAGAACAGATTTTGATAGTGCTTTTGGAGAAGACACACCAACAACAGGTGTAATATACAAAGAGAGTGTATATAGAGAAACACCAGAGAGTACAGGAAGTCAGAATAATAACAAAGATGTATATTACTTTGCAGGAAATGTAGCAGATAACTGGGTAGAGTTTGGTGGATATATGTGGAGAATTATTCGTACAAATGAAGACGGTTCGGTGAGACTTTTGTATCATGGAACAAGTACCACAGCAACAAATTCATATACAACAATAGTTGCTGGATTTAATGATAGTATAAATAATCCAATGTATGCAGGATATATGTATGGAACAGAAGGAAGTATTGAAAATAATAGGATAAATAAAAATTCATCTGAAATAAAAAGAATGATAGATAGTTGGTATAAGGATAATATATTAAATAATTATGATGGATATGTAAGTAAAACAGCAATATATTGTAATGATAGGGCTTCTAGTCGATATAAAAATAGTGGAGGAATGTATTATGCTGCATATGAAAGGTTAACTAGTTCAAAAAGACAACCAACATATCAATGTGGACAAAATACAAAGGGTAGTCCATATGCAAGTAGCTCAGCTAATGTAGCAGATAGATTTAGTGTTAGTGTTGAATCTGGAGGAAATGGTCAATTACAGTATCCTATTGCTTTGATGACGGCAGATGAAGTAAGTTTCGCTGGTGGTTTAGATGGAAAAGATGCTCCTAATACGTATTATTACCTTAATAGTTTAGGAGAAAGTAGTGTTGGAAACCGTTGGTGGTGGATTTTGAGTCCGCATAGCGTCAATAGCATTAGTAATCATGCGTTAGCTTTTCGTGTACATGGATCAGATAAACCAGGTAATTTGAATAATTGGGGCGTTTCCAATCCAAATGCTGCACGCCCAGTCCTATCATTAAAGTCATGTGTTAATTGGGAAAGTGGAAACGGAACGCCTGAAAGTCCATATAAAGTAAGTATAGATGGAACATGTGGTAGCACGGTTAATTAAGGAAAATACTCAAGAATTTTGATAAAAAAATCAAAAGAGTAGAAAATAAAAATTAAGATTAGAACTAAAATAAATACAAGTATAAATAGTAGTATATTTAAAGTAAATCTAAAACTTTAAAGAAAAAATATCGAAACATTATAGATTTCGGTATTTTTTTATTCAAACTATTCGTTTTTTTCTCTGATTATAATCTCTATATCAAAAATTTTTGCTATTTCAATTAAATCTTAAAATAATAATTTGTTCTTCCAAGCTCGTTTGACTGTTCCCAAGCCTCAGACTTATTAAGTATTTTAGCAAAATCTTTCTGAGTTAATCCCAACGTTGTCTTATAAATTTTAAAATTTCGTTAGTTTTATAATCATTAGTTTTTATTTCCATTAAACAAGCAGACTTTAGATATGATATTTATATAAAAGATTTAGCATTACAAACTTTGAGTCATTACTAATAGTAGTGAAGCAAGAAATTATGATTCAGGTATAGGAATAATATATAAAGAAAGTACACACCATATCTTATTTATAATTGTCTATTGTGGTATCACCAACTTTTTGTTAATTAGTTGGTGATAAAGTTGGTGATAAAATGGATAATCTTTTAAGAGAATTATGCTTATACGAAAATGAACAATAATGGTTTGAATTTAAAGAGAATTGGTTCGAACTAGATAAATTGGGTGAGGGGAATTAGTGATCAAACTCGTAGTTTAGTTGGAACAAATTTTAATATTTACCAGGAATATAAAAATGAGCCTATACATAATTATTTAACTAGAAATTTAAATCCAAGTATAAACTTTCATTTTGAAGAATTTTTTATTGATGATAAAAGAATAGTAGTTTTAATAATACCTTCTGCTACTGATATACCAACTTCATTTAAAGAAAAAGAGATTTTTAAGGATAGGCTCTTCGAAAGTAAAATTAAATGATTATTCCAAAAGAGAAAAAATTTATTTAAAATATTAGAAAGAGGTATTTCTACAATAGAAAATACTTGTTCAAAATATCAAGATTTAACTTTTTCAAAACTATTTGGCTATTATGGTTCAAAAGGAATTATTTTGAAAGAGAAAACTTTTAAAAAGAATTTAAATCTACTAACAGAATATGGTAAATACAACATTTTGGCACAAATATTATCTGATAATTCAAGATTGCCTTTAAGAGTGTCTATTTTCAAAGGAAAAACTAAAGCATCAAAATTATTCTCAGTGAGAGACTTTGGTTTTGATTGTATTTTATATTCATTAGATGAATTACTTAGATATGGAGATGTTTTAAATATAATTCAAGCTGATGAACGAAATAGAATAGTAGAAAGAAAAGAAGTTCCTTTATTTGATAATGATGCTTTTAGAGAAGCTATAATTAATGCTATTTTACATAATAAATGGGTGAGCGAAAATGAACCAATGATTACAGTATATAATGATAGAATAGAAATATTATCTAGAGGTGTTTTAGCATCTTCTCAAACATTAAGTGGTTTTTTTGCTGGTGAATCTATCCCAGTAAATAGCAAATTATCTGAAATATTTTTGCAACTTCACATAAGCGAAAAATCTGGTAGAGGTGTACCTAAAATAGTAGAAAAGTATGGTAAAGAAGTTTTTGATTTTAGAGAAAACTCTATAGTAGTTACTTTGCCATTTAACTGGATAAATAAAAGAAAAGATAAAGATTACAAGGAGATAAAATTAAGTGATAATAGAAAAAATATAATTGCAGAAATGAGAAATAATCCAAACGTTACTAAAGAGGAGCTTGTTAAATTAATAGGAATTAGTTCTACAGCTATAGATAACAATATTTCGTACTTAAAGAAACATAATTTTATAATAAGGGTAGGCTCTAACAAAAATGGTTATTGGCAAGTGTTAGATAGTGAAAAATAAAAGATAACTCGTCTAAAATACATTTAAATAAAATAATTAGTAAAAATAAGTTATACTAAAAAATGGTTTTATAACTAGTGTTCGACAATTATAAAATGAAATAAAAAAACAATTATAATTTAAAATTTTTCTAAAGTTACAGTAGAACGACTAATTAAGAAAGAGGATAAATCCTCTTTTTATATTAAATCTAATAGATTAAAATCCTCTTTAGTTAAAGTGACAACTACAAAATATTTCTTAAATATTATCAAGTATTGAATATAAAATGTTCCCTAGTAGAAATTCTAGAGCCTATTTATTTCGGTATTTTTTTTATTCTAAATTATTCGTTTTTTTCTCTGATTATAATCTCTATATTAAAAATTTTTGCTATTTCAATTAAATCTTTAAAATAATAATTTGTTCTTCCAAGCTCATTTGACTGTTGCCAAGCCTCAGACTTATTAAGTCTTTTAGCAAAATCCTTCTGAGTTAATCCTGTACTTTGTCTTATAAATTTTAAAATCTCATTAGCTTTATAATCATTAGTTTTTAATTCCATTAAATTTCACCTATTATTAGCTTAACAAAATAATTAAAAAAAACACCAAAAGACGTATTGACAATACGTAAAAATTAATGTAATATAAAAAGTAGAGACGTATTCTAGATACGTTTTACAATAGAGGTGGAAAATGAAAAAGAAAAATACGAAATACTTAATATATGGAATAACTCTTACATTAATAGTTGCTGTAGTAGGCGTTACATATGCATATTGGGTAGGAATTGTAGAGGGAGAAGGCTCTAATATTTCTGTTACATTAGACAAAGTTAATATATTATTTACTGACAACACAGAAATAGCAGAATCAAAAGCAAGACCTGGATGGAGTACTAGTAAAACTTTTACTATAGAAAATCAAGGTACAACAGATTATAGATATGATATTTATATAAAGGATTTAATGAACACTTTAGTAACAGAAAACTATCTTCAATATAAAATAACATCTAATAATGGATTTAACATGACAGACTTTGAACCATTACCAAAAAGCAGTGAAGCAACTAATTATGACCTAGCGCCAGGAATTAATATACCAGCAGGAGTAACACAAGAGTATACTATAGAGTTTAGATATTTAGATGACCCTGATGTGGACCAAAGCGATGACATGGGCACTAGTTTTAGTGGACAACTTATGATAGAAGCTGCTAAAGTAAAAAATCTTTATGATAAAATATTAGCAGATCATCCAATAGTAAACACAAGAACAGATTTTGATAATGTATTTGGTGATGAAACTGCAACAACAGGAGTAATATATAAAGAAAGTATATATAGAGAAACACCAGAGAGTACAGGAAGTGAGAATAATAACAAAGATGTATACTATTTTGCAGGAAATGTAAGAGATAACTGGCTAGAGTTTGGTGGATATATGTGGAGAATCATAAGAACAAATGAAGATGGAAGTGTAAGAC
>CANORX010000012.1 GCA_947569225.1 uncultured Clostridia bacterium | reverse complement strand
CAGAAGACTTAGAACAAAAAAATAAAATACTAAAAGAATTATTAGGAAAAATAGACGAAAATGTATGGATTACTCCACCATTCTATGTAGCCTATGGAAACAACATATATATTAGTAACAATACAGAAATTAACATGAACTGGACTTTTTTAGATGACAACAAAATAGCAATAGGAAAACCTTGTAAAATAATAAAAGACAACATTTAAGGTGAAAAATGCCAAGAATACTATATAACCCATGGCACGGATGTCATAAATGTAGCCCAGGTTGCCTAAACTGCTATGTATTTTACTTAGACAGAAAAAGAGACATAGACACCAACATAATAAAAAAGTCAAAAACAAACTTTAACTTACCTCTAAAAAAAGACAGAAAAGGTAACTACAAAATACCATCAGGAATAGAATTGCCTGTATGCTTTACCTCAGACTTTTTCATAGAAGAAGCAGACGAGTGGAGAGACGAAGTTTGGAAAATAATAAAACAAAGAAGCGATGTAAATTTTTTGATATGCACAAAAAGAATAGAAAGATTTATAAGTTGTATCCCTAGCGATTGGGGAGACGGATACGATAACGTAACCATAGCAGTAACAGCCGAAAATAAACTAAAAGCGAGTATTAGAATACCAGAATTACTAAACATAAAAGCAAAACGTAAATACATATTTATATCCCCCATACTAGAATACATTGATTTAAATGACTATCTATCTAAAGGAAAAATAGACTTAGTAACAGTAGGCGGAGAATCTTATGAAAATGCAAGACCTTGTAATTTTGAATGGATAAAAAAGATAAAAGAAACATGTGACAAATACAATGTGAAATTCGACTTTCATCAAACTGGTTCAAACTTTATAAAAGATGGAAAAACTTACAAAATAAAACATCACAAAGAATATAGCCAAGCAAAAAAAGCTGAAGAATATTTACGTAAAACAACAAAAAAATAAAAATGTTTATTGAATAATTTTAATGAGTAATATAAACTATATAATATAGAGAGGAGAACTAAATGAAAGAAAAAGAAATAGAAAAGAAAAAAACTAAAAAAGGAAAAACATTAGCAACCCTAGCAGCAGGAGCAGCAGTAGGCGCAGGCTTAGGAATCTTATTCGCACCTAAAAGTGGAAAAGAAACAAGAGCTGACTTAAAAGATGCTATGGTAAAAATGACTGACAAAGTAAAAGAATTAACATCAAAAGAAAAACAAGCAGAATTTAAAAAAAGAATTAAAGAACTAGAAAAAGAAATCAAAGAATTAGACAAAGAAAAAGTTTTAAACCTAGCAAAGAAAAAAGCATCAGAAATAAAAGACAAAGCTGAATAACTTGTAGAATTATGTCTTGAAATATGCAACGTAGCACTAGAAAAAACAGCTAAAGAATTAAGAGAAAAAGCAATAGATGTAACAAAATCAGTCTTAGCAAAATTAGAAGAGAAATAACATTAAAAAACTAGTGTTATTTTTTTACTACTTCAAAATCTATAACGTTCATAAATATTGACAAAACAACATAAATTGTTTATAATTATAAACGTTAAAAGGAGATTAATATGGGAAGAAAAAGTATAGTACTAACACCTGATATAACAAAAAAATTAAAAATAATGGGAGAACAAATAAAATTAGCAAGACTTAGAAGAGATATATCGACAGAATTAGTCGCGCAAAGAGCCTCAGTAAGCAGAACAGTAGTATGGAAAGTAGAAAAAGGAAGTCCAAGTGTATCTATAGGAATATATGCAAGTATTTTACATGCTATAGGATTAGATAGTGACTTATTACTAATAGCGAAAGATGATGAAAGAGGAAGATTAATCCAAGACTTAAACTTAAAAACTAGAAAACGTGCATCGAAAGGAGATTAAACATGAATAAAATATATGTATATGAAAACTTTACTGAAGAAGCCAAAAAAATTGGAATACTATATTACGATATTATAAGAGGTAAAGAAATATATTCATTTGAATATGATAATGAATGGCTAAGTAGTAATGAAAACAAAATAGAATTAGATCCAGAATTACCATTAACACGAGGAAGACATTACACTAATAAAGAAATATTTGGATTATTTGCCGATGCTTCACCTGACAGATGGGGAAGAACTTTAATGAATAGACGTGAAAAATTAATGGCAGACAAAGAAAAAAGAAATTTAAGAAAACTAAATAGCAGTGATTATCTACTAGGTGTTTATGATAAAACTAGACAAGGTGCACTAAGATTTAAAATTAATGAAAATGAAGACTTTGTATCTAATGACGACGAACATCCAACTCCACCTTGGACTAACTTAAGAACACTAGAATTAGCTTCAAGAGAATTTGAAAACAATAAAAATTTACAAAAAGAAAAATGGTTAAACGAATTGTTACAACCAGGATCTTCTCTAGGAGGTGCAAGACCAAAAGCTGTAATAAAAGACACAGAAGAAAACTTATGGATAGCAAAATTTCCATCTAAAAATGACACATATGATATCGGTAAATGGGAAAAAATAGTTTCGGACTTAGCAAAACTATGCGATTTAGATGTACCCGATACAAAAATTGAAAAATTTTCAAACTTAGGAAGTACTTTTTTAGTAAAAAGATTTGATAGAGAAAAAGATAAAAGAATTCACTTTGCATCAGCAATGACATTGTTAAATCAAGTAGATGGCACTAATGAAGCTAGTTACTTAGACATAATATCACTTATAAAAAAAATAAGCATATGTCCAAATAAAGACTTACTAGAATTATGGAAAAGAATAGCTTTTAACATGGCAGTTAGAAATACAGATGACCACCTAAGAAATCATGGTTTTTTGCTAACAAAGAAAGGTTGGAAATTATCACCACTTTATGATGTAAATCCTAACCCCATTGGAGAAAATCTATCATTATTTATTAATGAAACAGACAGTAGAATAACTAAAGAATTACTTTTAGAAATATCTCCATTATGTAATTTAACTTTAGAAGAAGCGAAAAACTTATTAAATAATATCACTAAAAGAGTAAAAGAAAATTGGGAATTAATAGCTAAATCATATAAATTAAATAGAAATGAAATAGAAGTAATGAGGGAAGCCTTTAGCTTTTGTGAAGAATAATGTTGATAATATATCACTTATTAACATTATTTTCTTTTTCAGTTAAACATCACTTTTCTAAACTTATATATTAGGATACTTAAACACCTAAGCATAATACTAAAAAAATTCCAAGTTTATTTTTTATGTGCATAACTTAAAAGATATCAATACTAAAAATAAATAGTAAAAAACAATGTTGACAACTAATAAGTTATAAACATCAAAAATTGCTTATTCACATTTCCAAAAAATATGCCAAAAAACGTTCAAAAACATTGACATCAAATTTACGAAAAAAATTTACAAAAAAAGGTTGATTTTTCTAGACGTTTGTCATATAATTAAGTACGAATGACCGCAAAGAAGCATGAGGTTGCTGATACGCCCGGTTAAGTTGTAAATACTTAACTAAATATCAGGTAATTTATGTCGAGCGAGTCTATTTGAAAAATAGGCGAAGGAGGGTAAAACAAAATGTCAAAGGAGAAAGTTCGTATCAGATTAAAAGCGTATGATCACAAAGTATTAGATATAGCTGCTAGTAAAATCGTTGATACTGTAAAAAGAACAGGTGGTTTAGTAGCAGGGCCAATCCCACTACCAACTGAAATAGAAAAATTCACAGTATTAAGAGCAGTTCACAAATACAAAGACTCACGTGAACAATTTGAAATGAGAACACACAAAAGACTAATTGATATCGATGGACCAAGCAAAGAAACAGTAGATGCACTAACACACTTAGACTTGCCAAGTGGAGTAGATATCGAAATCAAATTATAAAATATTAGGGAGGAAAAGAAATGACAAAAGGAATCTTAGGCCGTAAAGTTGGAATGACAGAAGTATTCACAACTGACGGAAAACTTATACCAGTAACTGTAGTAAGCGTTGAACCAAACGTTATTACTCAAATCAAAACAGTTGAAAAAGATGGGTATAACAGCATTCAACTAGGTGCTTTTGACAAAAGAGAAAAAGTATCTAACAAACCAGAAATGGGACATGTAAAAAAAGCTAATACTACACCTAAGCGCTTCTTAAAAGAAATAAAAGGATTAGATGTAACTAACTATGAAGTTGGACAAGTAATCAGCGTAGATGTATTTGAAGCAGGAGACATAGTAGATGTAACAGGAACATCAAAAGGAAAAGGTTTCCAAGGAACAATCAAAAGACATAACTTCAGTAGAGGACCAATGTCTCACGGATCACATTACCACAGAGCAGTTGGATCTCGTGGACCAATGAGACCAATGAGAGTCTTAAAAGGAAAAAAATTACCAGGACATATGGGTAATGAACAAGTAACAATACAAAACCTAGAAATAATAGCTGTAGATGTTGAAAATAGTTGCTTACTAATAAGCGGAAACATCCCAGGACCAAAAAAAGGATATGTATTAGTTAAAACAGCTATAAAAAATGGAGAAAATAAAGGAGCAAAAGAATTAGTATCATATGTAGTTGAAGAAATAAAAGAAGATACTAACGAAATAGTAACAGAAGAAATAGTTGTAAACAACGAAACTGTTGAAACTATAGAAGAAACAATAGAAACTCCTGATGTAGAAACTGAAACTACAGAAGTTGAAACAGAAGAAGAAACTTCACAAAAGGATGGTGAAGAATAATGGCAAAAACACAAGTATTAACATTAAAAGGTGAAACTGGAAAAGAAATCACACTTAATGATGAAATATGGAACATTGAAATAAACGAAATCGTAATGAGCGATGCTATTAAATTACAACTTGCTTCACTAAGACAAGGAACACATAAAACAAAAGACAGAAGCGAAGTAAGCGGTGGTGGAAGAAAACCTTGGAGACAAAAAGGCACAGGACGTGCACGTCAAGGTTCAACAAGAGCCCCTCATTGGACAGGTGGAGGAATCGTATTTGGACCTACACCAAGAAGCTACAATTTCAAAATGAACAAAAAAGAAAGAAGACTAGCATTAAAAAGTGCTTTATCTGAAAAATTTCAAAATAAAAACCTATGCGTAGTTGAAAATTTAGAATTAGAAACACCTAAAACTAAAGAATTTAATACTATATTAGATGGATTAAAACTAACAGGAAAAACTTTAATAGTAACTGATGGAGAAAACGGAAACGTTTGCCTAGCAGCAAGAAACGTAAGTAACCTTTATGTAATTGAACCAACTAGTATAAACGTATTAGACTTAGTAAGTGCTGATAATTTATTAATCGACGTAGCTAGTGTAAACAAAATAGAGGAGGTGCTTAAATAATGAATATAGAAATAATCAAAGCACCAATAATAACTGAAAAAACAAACAACTTAGCAAGTGAAAACGTATATGTTTTCAAAGTTGATAAAAAAGCCAATAAAACTCAAATTAAACAAGTAATTGAAAGCAAGTTTAATGTGAAAGTTGAAAGTGTAAACACAACAAACGTAGATGGCAAAAAGAAAAGAGTTGGAAAATATACAGGATACACTTCTTCTTATAAAAAGGCTTATGTAAAACTTAAGGAAGGCTCTACAATAGAGTTTTAGAAGGTGATTATATGGCAATTAGAAACTATAAACCAATAACAAATGGAACTAGAAACATGAGTACACTAGTTAATGAAGAAATAACAAAAAGTACTCCAGAAAAAAGTTTAACTAGAAAAACTAAAAGTAAAGCTGGAAGAAACAATCAAGGAAAAATCACTGTAAGACATCGTGGAGGCGGAGTAAAAAGAAAATACCGTATAATAGACTTTAAAAGAAATAAAGATGGAGTAAAAGGAACTGTTGCCTCTATAGAATACGATCCAAACAGAAGTGCAAACATAGCATTAATAAACTATGCAGATGGTGAAAAAAGATATATAATCGCACCACTAAACTTAAAAGTTGGAGACGTAATAGAAAGTGGAGAAAACGTTGACATCAAAGTTGGAAACGCACTTCCTTTAATGAATATTCCAGTAGGTACAGTAGTACATAACATAGAATTAAAACCTGGTAAAGGTGCTGAACTTGCAAGAGCAGCTGGATCAAGCGCACAAATCCTAGGAAGAGAAGGATCATATGTTTTACTAAGACTAAAAAGTGGAGAAACTAGAAAAGTATTAGGAGTATGTCGTGCAACAATAGGAACAGTTGGTAACCTAGATTACGAATTAGTTCACTTAGGAAAAGCAGGACGTAAAAGACATATGGGATGGCGTCCTACAGTACGTGGATCTGTCATGAACCCTAACGATCACCCTCATGGTGGTGGTGAAGGACGTGCACCAATCGGACGTAAAGGCCCAATGACTCCTTGGGGTAAACCAGCATTAGGATTAAAAACACGTAAAAGAAAAAAATCTAGTGATAAACTAATCATATCACGTAGGAAGAAAAAATAGAGAAAGGATTTGTGAGTATGTCAAGAAGTTTAAAAAAAGGACCATACGTTTTTGAAAGATTACTAAACAAAGTAAAAGCCTTAAACGAAAGTGGTAAAAAAGAAGTAATTAAAACCTGGTCACGTCGTTCAACAATCTATCCTGATTTTGTTGGACATACAATTGCAGTACACAATGGTAAAGATTTCATACCAGTATACATAACAGAAGACATGGTAGGACACAAACTTGGAGAATTCGCAGGAACTCGTAAGTTTGGTGGACACGCTGGCGAAAACAAATAGGAGGTATTAAAATGGAAACTTATGCAACACATAAAGGTGCCATGATTGCCCCTAGAAAAGCAAGAATGACACTTGACCTTGTAAGAGGGAAAAAAATAGCAGATGCACGTGCAATACTAATGACAACAAACACTAAAGGAAGTCGTTTGATAAGTAAAGTATTAGAAAGTGCAGTTGCAAACGCGGTAAACAATTTTGAAGCAGACGAAAGTAAATTATACATAAGCGAAACTTACATAAACGAAGGAACAACACTAAAAAGAAGTAAAATCGCTTCACGTGGGTCTGTTGATAGAAGAGATAAAAGAACAAGTCACATATACATAAAAGTAAGTGACGGAATGGCTAAGGAGGACTAAAGCGTGGGACAAAAAGTAAGTCCAGTCGGACTAAGAATAGGAATAAACAAAGACTGGGAAAGCAAATGGTATGCGCCAAGTAAAGATTTTTCTAAATATCTTAACACTGATATAAAAATACGTGAATACTTAGGCAAAAAACTAAAAGGAAGCTCAGTCGCTAATATTGTTATTGAAAGAAACAATAAAAGAACAAACGTAATATTGAGCACATCAAAACCAGGCATAGTAATCGGCCGTGGTGGAGAAGAAATAGAAAAGCACAAAAAAGCATTATCAAAACTTACTGGAGAAGAAATCTACATATCAATAGTAGAAATCAAACAACCAGACCTTAATGCAGCTTTAGTTGCAGAAAACATCGCAACACAAATTGAAAACCGTGCTTCATACAGAGTAGCCCAAAAAAGAGCTATAAGAAACACAATGAAAGCAGGAGCAAAAGGAATTAAAACACAAGTATCAGGTCGTTTAAACGGTGCTGAAATAGCAAGAAGCGAACACTATACAGAAGGAACAGTTCCACTACATACTTTAAGATCTGACATAGACTATGCGCATAAAGAAGCAGACACAATCTATGGAAAAATCGGAGTAAAAGTATGGATATACAAAGGAGAAATCCTACCTGCTAAAGGAAATAAGGGAGGTAAGAAAGATGTTACTACCAAAGAGAACTAAATATAGAAAACCTCACCGTATCAGTTATGAAGGAAAAAGTAAAGGAAAAAACAAATTATCCTTTGGAGAATACGGATTAGTTGCTAAAGAAGGTGCATACATAACAGCAAGACAAATAGAAGCAGCCAGAGTAGCAATGACAAGAGAAATGAAAAAGTCTAAAAGAGGTAAAATTTGGATTAACATATTCCCTCATTTAGCAAGAACAAAAAAACCATTAGAAGTTCGTATGGGAAGCGGAAAAGGTAACGTAGAAGAATGGGTAGCAGTAGTAAAAGAAGGAAAAATAATGTTTGAAATGGCAGACGTAACAGAAGAAACTGCAAGAGAAGCCTTTCGTTTAGCTAGTCACAAACTACCAATCAAAACAAAATTCATAATGAAAGAAAGTGGTGAAACAAATGAAAACTAATGAAATAAGAAAAATGACCACTGAAGAAATAAATAAAAAAATTGCTGAAGTAAAAGCTGAATTATGGAACTTAAAATTTAGCGGTGCAGTTAGTGGATTAGAAAAACCACACAGAATTAAAGAATTAAGACATGATGTAGCAAGAATGAAAAACGTACTTAACGAACGTAAGGACGAAGAGTAGGAGGGTACAAATGGAAAAACAAAAAGAAACCATAGTAGGAAAAGTAGTAAGTACAAGTATGGACAAAACAATAGTAGTTCAAACTGAAACTTACAAAAAACATCCACTATATAAGAAAAGAGTAAAATATTCTAAAAAATATAAAGCTCATGACGAAGAAAACAAAGCAAAAGTAGGAGACATAGTTAAAATAATAGCATGTCGTCCACTAAGTAAAACAAAAAGATTTGTATTAGATAGCATAGTAGAAGAAGCTATCATACTTTAAAGGAGGGCGTTTTTATGGTACAACCAGAAAGCCGTTTAAAAGTAGCTGACAACTCAGGCGCTAAAGAAATATTAGTAATTAGAGTATTAGGTGGATCTTTTGTAAGAAACGGATATATAGGTGACGTAGTAGTAGGAACTGTAAAAAAAGCAATACCTAACTCAAACGTTAAAAAAGGAAAAGTCGTAAAAGCTGTAATAGTTAGAACAGTACAAGGCGTAAAAAGACCAGATGGAAGTCACATCAAATTTGATGACAACGCATGCGTTCTAATTAAAGATGATAAAAGTCCAGTTGGAACACGTGTTCTAGGACCTGTCGCTCGTGAATTACGTGACAAAGACTTCATGAAAATCGTTTCACTAGCGCCAGAAGTATTATAGGAGGATACTAATTATGAAAATTAAAATTGGAGATAAAGTAAAAGTAATTACTGGATCAAATAAAGGAAAAGAAGGAAAAGTATCAAAAGTTTTAAGAAACGAAAACAGAGTTATCGTTGAAGGTGTAAATATAGTAAAAAAACATATCAAACCTGGAAGAACAAACGAAACTGGAGGAATCCTTGAAACTGAAGCTCCTATTCACATTTCAAATGTAAAAGTAATTAGTAATAATGAAAAGAAAGAAACTAAAAAGGAAACAAAATAAATAGGAGGCAAATAATGGAAACATTAAAAGAAGTTTATAAAAAAGAAATCGTGCCTGCTCTAACAAAAGAATTTGGTTACACTTCAGTTATGGAAGTGCCAAAAATAGAAAAAATAGTATTAAATATGGGTGTAGGAGATGCCATCGGGGACTCAAAATACCTAGAAGCTGCAGTTAAAGAATTAGAAGTTATCGCAGGACAAAAACCAGTAATAACAAAAGCTAAAAAGTCAATCGCTGGCTTCAAACTTAGAGAAGGAAATAAAATCGGTTGTAAAGTAACACTACGTGGAGAAAAAATGTATATATTCCTAGAAAAACTAGTAAGCATAGCATTACCACGTGTGCGTGACTTTAGAGGAATTTCAAAAGGAAGTTTTGACGGAAGAGGAAACTATACATTAGGAATAAAAGAACAACTTATATTCCCAGAAGTAGAATATGATAGTGTAATTAAAACTAGAGGATTAGATGTAGTTATAGTAACAACAGCTGCATCAAATGAAGAAGCTCTAGCACTACTAAAAGGTTTCGGATTACCGTTTAAGGGTTAGGAGGCTAAACAGTGGCAAAAACAAGTAAGAAAGTAAGCTGGAAAAAAGGATCTAAATTTGAAGTAAGAAATTACACAAGATGTGAAAGATGTGGCAGACCCCATGGAGTATTAAGAAAATTCGGGTTATGTCGTATATGCTTTAGAGAACTAGCTTATAAAGGACAAATACCAGGCGTTAAAAAGTCTAGTTGGTAAGAAGGGAGGACTATAGTAATGGTAAATGATATAATTGCGGATATGCTTACAAGAATACGTAATGCAAGTGCAATGAAATATAAAACAGTTGACGTACTTAGTTCAAAAATGACTAAAGAAATTGCTAGAATTTTAGAAAGTGAAGGATACATTGATGGTTTTGAAGAAATAACTGAAAATTCAAAAAAAATGTTAACATTAAAATTAAAATACGGAGCAAAAAAAGAAAGGGTTATAACTGGATTAAAAAGAATCAGCAAACCTGGACTTAGAGTATACGTAAGTTCTAATGAAGTACCAAGAGTATTAAATGGTCTTGGGATAGCTATAGTATCAACTTCAAAAGGAATAATGACAGATAGGGAAGCAAGAAAAGAAAACTTAGGTGGAGAAGTTCTTGCATACATCTGGTAAGGAGTTAATATGAGTAGAATTGGAAGAAGAGAATTAGTTATACCAGAAGGTGTAACAGTAAATGTTAACGAAAACACAGTAAATGTATCCGGAAAATTAGGCAATATGGAACTAAATACAAAACCTGGAATCAGTGTAAATATTGAAGAAGGAAAAGTATTAGTAACAAGAGCTAATGATACAAAAACACAAAAACAACTTCATGGAACTACAAATGCAAACATAAATAACATGTTAATTGGAGTAAGTGAAGGATTCAAGCGTGAATTAGAAATAAATGGTGTAGGTTACAAATTCCAAGTATCAGGATCTACACTAACAATCAGTGCAGGATATAGTCATCCTGTAGTAATGACAGCACCAGTTGGAATTAAAATTGAATCAGCAAGTGCAAACGAACTAACAATAACAGGATGCGACAAACAAGTAGTAGGTGAATTTGCCGCACAAGTTCGTAAAGTAAGAGAACCTGAACCATATAAAGGAAAAGGAATCAAATACAAAGACGAATTCATCAGACGTAAGGAAGGAAAGAAAGCTGCTTAGGGAGGTATAAAAAATGATAAAGAAAGAATCAAGAAATGTAAGTCGAATTAAAAGACATGAACGTATCAGAAAAAACATTTCTGGTACAGAAACTACTCCTAGATTAGACGTATTTAGAAGCAACACCAACATATATGCGCAAATAATAGATGACACAAAAGGTGTAACTTTAGTAAGTGCCTCTTCATTAGAACTAAAATTAAAAAAATGTGATATAGAAACTGCTACAAAAGTAGGAGCAGAAGTTGCAAAAAAAGCACTAGAAAAAGGTATCACAGAAGTAGTATTTGACCGTGGCGGATACAAATATCACGGAAGAGTAAAAGCCCTAGCAGAAGGAGCCAGGGAAGCTGGACTTAAATTCTAAGGGAGGATTATTAATGAAAGATAATAATGTAAAAGAAACAAATAACAAAAATTTTACTAACAACAAAGAAAATAATAGAAGAGAAAGAAACAACAACAGAGAAAGAAATAACAAAAAAGAATTCGTTAAGAAAAGTCCTTATGAAGAAAAAGTTATCTCAATAGGACGTGTATCAAAAACAACAAAAGGTGGACGTTCAATGAGATTTACTGCTACTGTTGCTGTAGGTGACAGAAAAGGTAGAGTAGGACTTGGAACTGGAAAAGCAAATGAAGTACCAGAAGCAATATCAAAAGCTATAAAAGCAGCTGAAAAAAACGTAATCAAAGTTAACTTAGTAGAAGATAGAACTCTTAGTCACGAAGTTATCGGAGTATGCGGAGCAGCAAAAGTACTTATCAAACCAGCAAAAGCCGGAAGTGGAATCATCGCTGGAGGACCAGTTCGTAACGTATTAGAACTTGCTGGTGTAAAAGATATCGTATCTAAATCATTAGGAAGTAACACACAAATAAACACTGCGAAAGCTGCAATGGACGCACTAAAAGCACAAAGAAGCGCTAGTCACATAGCTGCACTTCGTGGTAAAAAAGTAGAGGAGATTATAGGATAATGAAACTAAATGAATTAAAAAACCATCCTGGATCTACTCACAGAAGAAAAATAGTAGGTAGAGGACCAGGAAGTGGAATGGGAAAAACATCAACTCGTGGTGAAAATGGGCAAAAATCTCGTTCAGGAGCAAGCATAAAACCTTGGTTTGAAGGTGGACAAAATCCATTATACAAAAGGATACCAAGAAGAGGATTTAACAATACAAGATTTACTACAAGATATGCAGTAGTAAACGTATGTGACTTGAATAGATTTGAAGACGGTGCAACTGTAACACCAGAAACTTTAAAAGAAATTGGACTTGTAAAAAAAGAATTAAATGGTATCAAAATTTTAGGAAGTGGAGAACTAACTAAAAAACTTACTGTAAAAGCTAACTTATTTACAAACCAAGCAATAAATAAAATAGAAAGTATCGGTGGAAAAGTTGAGGTGATTTAGATGTTTAAAACATTTAAACAAATCTTTAAAAAAACTAACAAAGACCTTAAATTTAGAGTATTATTTACATTAGGTGCCTTATTTATATTCTCATTAGGAAATGTAGTAACAGTACCTGGAATGAAAGCGATAACAAATGATTTAGGATTTTTAGAACTATTAAATGCAATGAGTGGAGGCGGACTAAAACAATTTAGTATCTTCGCACTAGGAGTGATGCCGTACATAACTGCATCAATAGTATTACAAGTATTACAAATGGATTTAATGGGTATAACATACTTCCAAGACCTAAAAGAAATGGGAGAAGAAGGAAGAAGAAAAATAAACAAAATAAATAGATACTTAGGAATAGTATTTGCACTAGTAGAAGGATACATTTACTCACTAATGTTCATGGGTAAAGGTGCTACAGCGCTAGAATACGTAGAAATAAGTATAATACTAACAGCAGGAACAGCCTTTCTACTTTGGCTTGGTGACCAAATAACAAACAAAGGAATAGGAAACGGAATAAGCCTTATAATCATGGCAGGTATAATAAACACAGTACCAAACATGATGGTAGAAGCCTTTAAAAACCTAGTAATAAGTGGATCAAACACATTCATAGGAGTCGTATCATTCTTAGTATTCATATTACTATATATAGGAATTATAGTAGGAGTCATATTTGTAACTGATGCAGAAAGAAGAATACCTATACAATACTCTAATAGAAGTGCAGGTGCTTACAAACAGAACCAATCATTTCTTCCACTACGAATAAATAGTGCTGGAGTAATGCCTGTAATATTTGCATCTGCAGTATTAGCAATACCAACTACACTAACATACTTTATAAAAAATGAAGGATTTAACTTATTTATAGAAAAATACTTAACAACAACAACACCTATAGGATTTGTAGTATATGTCTTACTAATAATAGCATTTACATACGGTTACACTTATGTAGCTGCAGTAAACCCAGAAGACATATCTAAAAACTTAAACAAACAAAATGGCTACATTCCAGGAATAAGACCAGGAAAAGAAACAACAAAATACATATCAAAAGTAATATCAAGAATAACTTTCATGGGAGCAATATTCATAGCAATAATAGCAGCCCTTCCGATAGTATTTAG
>CANORX010000011.1 GCA_947569225.1 uncultured Clostridia bacterium | reverse complement strand
GTAATATCTTTAAAGCTAAAAACGAAGTTGCTGCTTATCTTAAAGAATTTGAAGTAGAAGATACTAAAGAAGAAAATACTATTGATGTTAAATCAATTCAAGAACTTGTAGGTGTTTCTGTTACTTCAGAAGATGGTAAACCAGTTGCTTTTGATAATACTCCTCAAGGAGTTGCAAGTTATATTCAATCCGTTATTGATTTAAAACGTGACGAATTTGCTAAAGCTGGTGTTAATAAGTTATTTGAAGATTATCCTATCGTTGGTGATTTTCTTAATTATTATGTTGCAAATGGTAATTCATTTGAAGGCTTTGGTGAACTTCGAGATAGAAGCGGTATTGAAGTAGATGAAAATAATGTAAGTCAACAAGAAGCTATTGTTCGTGAGGCGTTTAAGGAATTTAATCGTCGTGGTAATGTTGATAAGTATATTCAATATCTTAAAGATAGTAATGAACTTTTCAATGTTGCTAAAGAAGAACTTGAAGCTCTTCAGAAAGCTGATAACGAAATGCGTGAAGCTAATGCTAAAGAAGCTATGCGAGTTAAAGCAGAAGAAGAGAAACAACTTGTGGAATTTTGGAATGGAGTTAAAGAATGTATTGATAAACGACAAATTGCTGGTTATCGTATTCCTGAAACTGTTATTATTGAACGTAATGGAAAACAAATTTCTACTACTCCTGAAGATTTCTTCAATTATGTTTATCAAGTTGATGATAAAGGACTTTCTCGTTATGAAAATGATTTAATGAAGTTATCTCCTGCTGAAAGACGCGATGAAGAACTGCTTAAGGCTTGGCTTAAATATACAGGTAAAGGTTATGATAGTTTGATAGAAATGGCTGTTTCTGATAAAGAAGCTAAAAAGTTGAAACTTACTGCTAGTCAACGTAAATCTACAAAAGGAGCTATTAAAATAACTAAACCTGACAGTAAAAAAGACGTTCTAAAAGATGAGCGTTTTGGTTATTAATATAATAGTAAATTTGTAGATGAAAACATTACGTGTTATTGGACAAACTCGTTATGAAGATAGAGGTTATTCTAATGAAGAATCAATTGCTTATCTTCAGCTTCAAAAGCCAGAAGAAATTAATAGTTTTCTGACTTATAATTATGGTATGGATGATGACCGTTTTCCTTTAAGTTTTATTACTGAAGGTCAAGGTAGTCGTGGTATTAAAGATGTTGCTACTGTACAATGGACTTGGAAAACTATGGGTCGTATGAAGTTTACAGACTTTGTAACTTACTTTAATACTGCTGTTACTAAACCCGGTCAAAATGGTAGTGAATTTGAAGTTCATTTCTCTACTCATTGGTTTATTGAACAACATGGTCTTACTGCTCCTGATGGTGTTACTCAAGTTCGTATTCAGAAAGACTTAGGTGAATCTGCTTATGGTTATGCTTATCTTTTGAAACTTACTTCTCCTAATCCTGATGCTTATGTTGATCCTCAATGGTTGGCTAAAGGTATGTATTGGGCAATGAGTGCTCCTACTGTTTCTGAATCTTATTCTAAAGGTAACAGAAGCAATACTATGGGGCCTGCTGGAATGACTTCTCAACTTGAGTTTTATCGTTATTCTAAAGAAATAGCTGGTAATCTTGCTAATGTTGTTACTCAATATCAATTCCAAAATGATAATGGTGGTACTTCTAATCTTTGGATTAACGAAGAGATGCGACAGTTCAACTTGCACATGAGAGTAATGAACGAAGAACGTTTGTGGAAGTCTGAATATAATCGTTTACCTGATGGTACTATTCCTTTGAAAGACCATGATAATGGTAAACCTATTCCTCGTACTGCTGGTATGTTAGAAATTTGTCGTGAATCTAACTACGATACTTATGGTGAAGTTCTGACTGTTAATAAACTTGAACGTACAATCGGTGATGTTCTTGACCGTGATACTCAGGATGGTGATAAGAATGTAGCTCTTATGGGAGGTAAAGGATTTATTCGTGACTTTGAAATGGCTATCAGAACTGATGCTAAAGAAAACGGATTTATTACACCTCTTGGTGAAAAGATGATTCAAGATAATGGTGATGGTCTTTCTTATGGACGTTACTTTAATAAGTATAAAACTCCAGATGGATATACTATTACTGTTATTCATAATGCTTATTTCGATAAGGGTACTGATGCTGAAGCTGCTAAGCAAAATGGTATGATTCATCCTACTACCGGTTTGCCTATTACTTCTCATCAAGCTGCTTTGATTGATATGAGTAATTATAAAGGTAATCAGAATGTTCGTATAGTACGTCAAAAAGGACAGGCTTATAAAGCTAAAGTTATCGAAGGTATGACTGATATTCCTGCTTGCTGGGGATTGCCTAATACTAATCATGCAGCTACTGAAATTGATATGGCTCGTTATGAAGTTAAAGGCTCTATTGGTTTGCAGGTAGATAATACCACTAAGATGTTCTTATTGAAATGTGTATTATAATCATTTAAAAGAAGCTATTTAAGATATGGATTTTAACAAAGTAAATGAAGCTAATAAAGCAGGAGAAAATACTCCTGCTGCTTCTAATATAAATACAGATAAACAGGTTATACCCCCCGTAGAGGATGGAGTAGATAAACAGCCTGCTAATACAGTAGGATTTAGAGATGAAAGTCTTGATGAACCTTATACTGAAAAACGAACTATTACTATTAATTTAGTTACTAATTATTCATTATATCGTAGAGTTAATGATAAAACATTACCTAAACGAATGGATAAGATTGGTAGTTGTGTTCGTAGTTCTCGTACTCTTTCTTCTAATAAAGGTGAGATTGAATCTTATTTTCCTGCTTTAATTGGTCTTGCTCCTAATAATGAAAACTTTATTTCACGGGTTAAGGCTTATCTTAATAATATTAGTGTTTCAATTGATGAACTAGGTAAGACTTTTGATATTTCTTTCTTTTGGAATCGTAAACGAGATTATCTTCGTTTTAGAGCTGAAGAAGAAGCTATTGAAACTGCTTATATGAATAGTGACCGTAAAGGAATTAAAGAACTTAGAGAAGCTCTTGAAGCTAAAATTACTAAGTTAAATCTTCTTGAAAGTGAAAAGTATAAATATGGTTATCCTATTGTTCTTGATGATTATCTAATTTATCGTCATTGTTTATTATATAAAGATGTAGCTAAAGATATTGCTCTTATTAATTCTGACCCATCTATTAGATTTTATTTTAAAGATGACCAAAGAGAAGCTGAGCGTCTTGCTAAACATCGTCAGGAAATTAATTCTGCTAAAGGCAATTATGTTAAACTTCTCACGAATAGTGATTTGTTTGATGCTGTATTTATTCAATACTGTGTTGCCAATAATATTAATATTCCTAACGGTATGGCTATGGATACTGTCGATAAACAAACTCATCTTGATAAATTTAGTACAAATGAACCTGCTAAGTTTAATAAACTTTGCAATGATAAAGATATTACTATTAAATCTTTAATTGAGGTTCTTATTTCTCGTGGAGAATTTATCAGAGCAATTCATAATCAGAATATTACTACTCCTGATGGTGAGTTCATTGGTGCTAATGTTAAAGAAGCTGTTATATGGTTTAAGAATCCTACCAATAGTGCTCTTGTTAGTGCTTATAAAAATAAACTTAAAAACATTTGATTATGAACATTGGGGAGATGCACGTGACGTTCAGAGAACTGGCACAACAGATGGGTATGCAGACCGTTCGTGCTATTCTCATGGAAGATATAGATATTTGTCTTAATGCTGCTATAATTGAAAAAGCTAGAAATGTAATAGTAGAAAATGTCGGACCTGTTCCTTATAATGATAAGGTTGCTCGACAAAATGCTTCTATTAGTCCTGTTAATGCTCTTAGAACTTTATACACAGCGGGTACTGTTAACGGCGGAGATATTACAGGTAATGGAACAGAAGTTGACCCTTATAAAATTAATATTGATAGCGACGGAATAATGCTATATACAGGCTTTCAAGTTAGTTATAATGGCAAGACAATTTATGATTGCAGAATTATTGAAGCTGAAGATTTAGGTCAAACGCTAAGAGATTTTTGTAATCGTGCTGCGAAAGATGCTCCGATAGTTACTATATTTGGAGATGAATCTGGTATCAATGTTGATATATATACTGGGCGTAATAATACAGTTAAACCTCAATTAGTTAAATATCTTTATATCAAAGAACCTGCTAAAGTTAAGTTTGATGAAGATAGAAAAGAAGATTGGGTTAATTGTGATTTACCTCCTTATTTACATATGGAAATAGTTATGCGTGCAGTACAGATTTATCTTGCTAGTATTGGTGCTACTTCTAATGGAGCTGATAAACAAAGTTAAACTCTAAATTAAATTAAAAATGAGACAGTTTTTGTTAGCGGGCAATGTCGCTTATGGAGCGAGCTTACCTCTTGCTGCTGGAGCGGTTGCTTTTACTTATCTTGCTGATGGCAAGGAAACTATTGACGCTGACGGTACTAAGATTACCGATAAGTTTTACATTAATCTTGGTCGTGAAGCAAATGGTCCAGTAGTTCTTCCAGCTTATAAGAAACATCTTACTTTTGTTAAAGGTGTTTATCAAGCTGCTACTACTTTCTCTGCTAATCTTACTATCGGAAATGTAAATGCTTATTCTGATTATTCTATCATGGTTGTGAAAAAAGGATTAAAGTTCAATGAACGTAATCGTTGGACTGCTACCATTCATACTGGTCTTAATCCTACTGCTAATGATGTAGCAAAGAAATTAGCTAACCAAATTAATAATAATACTATTGGACATGGTATTAAAGCAGTTGTTGCTGATGCTAAAATCACTTTAACTGCTGAGTCTAAAGGTGTTGATTATGAAATTCTTGGTGCTGATGAATTAGCTGGTATTGCAGTCACAGTTACAACTCACGGTTTACCTGCTTATGGTGACGCTGCTTATATTATTGATTTAGCTAATAAGGCTGCTGCTGATGCAGGTATTGAATATACTTACCGTGATACTTATACTGAACTGTATCCTGCATATCCTATTAATCCTTTAAAACAACCTGACAGTGCAGATGCTGGATATACTATCTTTACTCTTCGTTTTGCTGTTCCACGTGAAATGAAAACTAGAGATGAAGTTGTTCATCAGATTGTACAGATTGCGTTCCCTACTGGAGCTGCTGCTATTGCAACTGTTGAAACTATCCTTAAAGCTATTGCTACTGAAGAAAAAGCATAACCTACTACCCGACTTGATTAGGTAAATATTAGGTAATATTAATCAAATAGGGGCTATTGGTGTTAGCATTAGTGTTAATACTGATAGTCCCTATTTTCGTATTCATAAAAATGGAATTAATACAAAATGCTTTTGAACAAGGTCTAGTTCCCGGTATTGTTATTGTTATTTATCTTATTATTAATAAAATAATTGATAATAACAAAAAAGACCCTCTTGATGATATTGCCAAACTTCTTAATATAGTTACTAAAGATATTATTGATAAAGATAGAGAAAAGTCTAAAGCTGTAGTTTCTATTGCTATGGTTAATGCAGCTTCAGAATGTGCTAAATTTGTTGCTTCTACTATTATTACTAATAATGTTGATAGTAACCGTGACCAAATCGAATATAATGCTCGACACTTAGTTAATAGCGTTTATTACGATGCTTATTCTAAACTTAATATGTATCGTGGAGATGAAGATTATCTTAGTCATTATATGAGAGAAGAATGGAAAGAAGATATATATGGCGATATTATTAATATAATTTATAATAAACATCTTGATTCTAATCAACGTATTCTTGCGTTTAATAAACGTGTTGATATTAGAGTTAGTGATTATACTGCATATATTATTAATAAGGCTTTTAAATAAGATAATATTATGATAAGAGGTTATATTAATAATCCAAAACAGCTATCTAAAGAGATGCAATTACGCATTGCAAACATGGCTGAAAAACAGGTGAGAATAGCAGAATTAGGCTTCCCATTGAACGAAAAAAATTGGTGCAAGCTAACACAAGGACAAATTTTGATTCAAGCACTAGAAGCCTTAGAATTGCTTTCTGATGAGCAACAAAAATCAATTATTAATTCATACAATAACTTAATGTTAGAATGAGTGAACAAATAGATGATAATTATGTTAATGGTGTCTATGTAAAAGCTGATGGAACTGAACAAGTTGAGATTAATCCTCAATATGTTTATATGACTGTTCCTAGCAAATATGTTTGTGTTTATCATAAACTATTAGTTCTTATGGCACAATATGGTCTTGATATGCTTAATGATTGTTCTGCTACTTGTAAAGGTAATAATAAGAATATTGTTACTTGTTGGAATATGTTTCAATCTGCTATGGCAGCATATCAACTTGGTCAAGATAAACTTGCTGAAACTCTTCTTAAATATATTAAAGGTCAACTTAATATCATTTATGAAGGTAGTGAACAAGTTCAGTATAGTGGTTCTATTACACTTCCTATTGATGAAGAGGGTAAAATTCATGCAATAGTTAGTTGTGGAGATGCTCCTAAGTTTTATGTTGACTCTGAAACTGGTAAACTTTGGGAGAAACGAGAAGAAGGTAAAGAATATAATGAAACTTATAGTCTTAGTGATGTTGATTATGATAATAAATAATGTGAATGTATTCCATCCTCTACGGGGGGTCTACACTATGAATTTAGTAAACCTAGAGAACGTATGAAAACAATAGAAGAAGAACTTGGTAAAGTTAGTCTTACTTGTAATGGTCAATGGAATGATAGACCTTATGAAAGACTATGTATAGTTCATGACGGTTTCTATGCTAGCTATATATCTCGTAAAGCTGTTCCTGCCGGTATTCCTTTATCTAATGAAGAGTATTGGCAACCTATTGCTAAACTTCGAGAAGATTTAGTTATTGATTATGAAACTTTCAAGAAAGAAATACTAGAACTTATTGCTGTTGTTCAAAGAGGTCTTAAAGCTGCTAGAATTGTAGTATCTACAATGGAAGATAGAGATGCTCTTACTTGGGAACAGATTGGAGTAGGTTGTGAAGTTTATGTTATTGAAACTAAAAAGAGTTATATTCTTGATGAAATAACTCCTGTTACTAATGCAAAGAAATGGCATCTTGAAGCTGATTCTGAAATTGGTTCTAAATTTGTAGAATCATTTAGTGGTATGTTTCCAAGAGCTATTGCTGAACGTGCAGTTGCTGATGAATTTGGTATTAATATTCAAGATAATTATCTTCGTCGTAATGTTGTAGTTAATTATATGGCACAAGTGCTTAAACAGTATTTTGAAGATAATGCTGTTCAAATACTTGAAGGTCAGATTACTCCTGAAATGCTTAGTGAATCTGTTAAACAAATGTTTACTGCTTCACAGATTACTAATGCAGCTGATGAAGAAGATTTAACTGTTGTTGATAATCTTCTTAAATTTGCAGATAAAGACTATAATACAAATGATTATAGTGGAAAGGCTCGTAAATATCTTCGTAAGAATATGATTAGTGGTGTTAATACTCTTACTCAAGATATGATTAACGAGCCTAATACTATTTATATACTTCAATATGATTATTGTTTAGCTGGACAAACTATTGAACTTCCAGATAATAGTATTATTCTTTGGAGAGGTGGTAGAATGTATGATGGTGCAGTTAAATTAAATCAATGTAGACTTCTTAGTAATTATCGTCAAGAAGATATGTTTGATAAAGAATCTATATCTCTTGATGGAAATTGGGCTGTTGGTCAAATACTTTATCATCCTCTTGATTTAGGTGAAGATAATAAACAAGTTGAAATTGTTGGTTGGGGTGGAACTTATACTAATGATTTTTATTGGTTTTGGGATGGTAAAAAATGGGTAAGTATGGGTTTTGATTTATCTGTATATCTTACTCGTGCTGAATTTGAAGCTTTCTTAGAGAAGTTAAGAGAAGAAATGGAAAAGTTTTATGCTTGGCTTCTTGCAGAACTTAAAAAGATTAATGACCATCTTGAAATTCATGACCAACAAATATCTGAATTACAACAAGATATAACTGATATTAATACTAGAATTGATAATCTTATTACTGAATATAATGCTAAATTTGAAGATATTTATAATAAGATTGGAGATTTAAATAATAGTATTGAAGGTAGTATTAATAATCTTGAGCAATATATTAATAATAAGATTGAAGAAATTCTTAATAAAATAAACCAAAGTGGTAGTAATATCAGTAATGAGTATAAACAATATTTTGAAAGTAATTATGTATCAATGTTTAAAAATAAGATTAGACCGGGTACTAATATTACTTTTGTTGAAAATTCTGATGGTACTATTACTATTAATGCTGCTGGTGGAGGTTCTGGCGGTGGCGGACTAACCGAAGAAGAAGTACGTAATATTATTAATTCTATACTTAATAATTATTATACTAAGCAAGAAATTAATGATATTATTGCTGGTCTTGAAGGAGGTGGTGGCTCTGGTGGAGATGGCACTCATAATGTCATGTCTGTTACTCAACTTGGCGAAGCTAGAACAGGTAAATATCTTGTTATGAATAAATTTGCAGATAGTGAAACTAAACCTAGTAGACTTGATGTAGATTTTAATTCTCTTTATACTGATATTAAAAATAAATTAGTTGGAGAAGGATTTGGACCAGGTGGTGGAAGTGGAGAAGGTAGTGGTGGAGTTGCTGCTAGTCAAATTCAAGCTTGGATTGCTGCCGTTGTTCCTATTGGTTCTATTATGCTTTGGGATACTTCAACTCCTCCTAATGGTTGGGAAGTTTATACTGCTGCACAAGGGCGTTTTGTTATGGGTTATATACCTAATGGTATTAATATTTATAATAATCCTAAACAAGGAAATCTTGATTGGAAAACAGTTCTTGAAAATATTAAAGATACATATGACCCTGCTGCTCCTGGTCTTAATGTAAGTGCATATACGTTTTATATTGGTGGTACTGATTTACCTCTACATCAACATGCTGTTGCTGTTGGTAAAACTAAATCCGGTGATAATAACCATCACGTTATAGCACCTAGTAACTGGAGATTTATATCAGGTGATTTAGATGGTGATGTTAAAAGTGGTTATCCTTATGGTACTGATAGAAATAGACTTGATAATCTTGGCATTAATCGTTCTAATAATTGGTATATGACTGGACCTAATATTAGTAATAATGGTGAAATGATTTGGAGTCAAATAAGTGGTAATAGATGGACAGGTGATTATCTTGCTATTAATAAACTTATGCCTACTATTGCTTTACATTATATTAAACGTGTTTCTAATCCGTGGTAATTATGGCTGAAGAAGAAAATGTTTTTGTTGGTACTAATTGTCAATCTTTTGACCCTAGTAAAGTTCAATGTGATAAAGAGGGCAATATGCCAATTCATATACTAGATAAGTATTGTGAAGAAAATGATACTAGATATAATATATATCCTTTAACTGTTATACAAGCTATATTTGATGGTAAAACTGGTACTAGACTAGATAGAATATTAGCTTCTTGTAATAGTGTTTATTTAACTTGGGAAGGTACTTTTGCTGATACTGTTAATAAACTTGATAAAATTTATCGTCGTAAAGGATATATTATTACTTATCGTGATGTAACTAATATTAATTGGACGCAACGATATAATAGTGATGATATTAGTGATGCTGCTTGGACTAATCCAGATAATTGGGAGGGATGGTCTTTTGATACTGTTATTAAAGATTTAGCAGAAGCACTTGAAGAGATATTTACTAATATAGGTGATTATAAAGATTTTCTTGATATTATTACTGGTTTTATTAATGATTTTGTTATTAATGTATTTAATAATATTAATAACTATCCTAAACTAGTTGAAATTATTAAGAATAGTACAGTTGAAAGTTTGCCTATTATTATTAGAGATATATTTAATAATATTAATGAATATCCTGAGCTTAAAGAGATATTTAATCAATATATTAAACAATGGACTGAATCTATCTTTAATAATATTTCTTCTTATCCTGCACTTAATCAATTCATAACTAATGCTATTAATGCTCATGTAGAAACTACTATTGGCAACATATTTAATAATATTGATAATTATCCTGCTATTAAGAATCTTATTGTTACTAATACTATTAACAAAGTAGTTGATATATTTAAGAATATTGGTCAATATCCAGAATTACAAGAAGCTATACAGAATAATATTAATGAACGTGTTGACTATATATTTAATAATATTAATAATTATCCTGAACTTATTGGTATTCTTTCTGATTTAGTTTGTAATTGTGTTAAGAATATATTTGCTAATATTAATAATTATCCTGCTCTTGTTACATGTATTAACAATGCTGTAAATAGTAGAGTTGATTATATTTTCAATAATATTGATAGATTTCCTATTCTTAAGAATCTTATTGAAACTAAAGTAGAAGCTAGAGTTACTTATATATTTGAACATATTAATAATTTTACTGAACTACTTAATGTTATTAAAGGTAATATAGAAAATATCTTTGATAATATTGATAATCATCCTAATCTTAAAGTTGTTATTGAGAATAAGGTTGAATCTACAGTTGAACATATTCTTAGTAATATAGATAATTATCCTATTATTAAAGAGAAGATTATTCAATTCTGTAATGAAGCTATTGAAGCTAAACGTGGTGTAGCAAATGGTATTGCTAGTCTTGATGGAGATGGTAAAGTTCCAGCAAGTCAATTACCTAGTTATGTTGATGATGTTCTTGAAGGATATTATGTTGATGAAACTCATTTTGCTGAAAAATATATAGAAGATGCTCCTGTGTATTATACTCCTGAAAAAGGTAAGATTTATGTTGATATAAGTGAAGGAACTGAATATAGTGGTAAAACTTATCGTTGGTCTGGAACTAAATATGCAGTTATATCTGAAACTTTAGCTTTAGGTGAAGTTACAGGTACTGCTTATGATGGTGGTAAAGGTAAGAAAACTACTGATATCATTAATAGTTTACCTAAATATATTCCTAGTACACAAATTAAATTATCTAGGTCATCTGGTGGAAATATCATAATTGGTTCACATCATTATGAATTTAATAATACAACAAATGTTTATGAAAGTAAACCTTTTAATGATGGTATAACATTTCCTATTGTTAGTAAAACTGAATCTGGAGTTATGTCTGCTGCTGATAAAGTTAAACTTGATGAAACTTTACCTAATCAAATTACTGAACTTTCTAATAATGTTTATACTAAAGAAGAAATTAATAATAAGTTTGATAATGTACCAACAGTAGAAAATACTTATACTAAAGCTGAAGTTGATAAAGCTATTGCTGATGCTATTAAAGCTTTAATTCCTGCCGGTTATGAACTTGTTATTAAAAAGAAAACAACTTAATATTAATCATGGTGGTACTGAATAAGTGCCACCATTTAAAGTTTATAAAGTTATGCAAGATATTAATCAACAATTATATGAAAATAAAAGCACACCTGAAGGATTTATTCCTGTTTATGGTGTAGTTATTACTGTTCCTACTGGAATATATACTAATGGACAAAAAGATTTTACTTGTGATAAAACTTTTGATGAAGTAAAAGAAATATTATTAAAAGGCGGAAGCATTATTGCTATTGATAATAACAATAGTAGAATTAATTTTGATAGAATTGTTATAGGCGCTCATGATATTAGTGCTACGATTACTTATTTTTCTGCTGGTGGAATTAATAGAATTGATTTAAGTTGGGATAAAGGTATAGCTAGAGTTGGAGGTGAAGAAACTAAAAGTATTAATACTTTTGTAGCTATAAATAGTAATTCAATTATTAAATCTTATGATATTGGTAATATTACTATATTATTAACAAATGATGGTGGTAAAGAAGAAGTATTAGCTGCTATTAATTCTATTTTTACTAATTTTGCTGGATTTGTTACAGCTATTGGTAAACCTAATTCTGTATTTCATAATGGTAAATATGGTACATTTAATGTTAGATATATAGATAATATTATAATTATTCAATGGAGTAATGCTAATGCAATTCATCATGTGGCTTTATCAGAAGATGGTTCGTATGTTTATAATACTATTCAAATAGTTGACCAAACTCTTTATAGATTATCTAAACTTACTATTGACCCAATAGTTAATCCTAAAATATGGGTTGGTACTGCTACTCAATATGCAGCTATTGCACAAAAAGATAATAATACTACTTATATAGTTAAATCAGATGTGTAAATTATGGCTATATATCAAGGAGATGTTGAAATACATGATATTAAAGTTGGTAATATAGATGTATTTGAAATATATCAAGGTAATAAACTTGTTTATCCTGAAAATACAGATGTTACTATTACATTTAAATTAAATGTTTCCGGAACTGTTACTATTAATGGTTATACTCCTGTTATAAGTGAAAATAATACTAAATTTGTATTTACTATTCCTATTAAGACTAATTATACTGCTATTATTAGTGCTGAACATTATAAATCTCAAACTATAAATGGTAATAGTGGTTATTTACCTATAACTCATAATGTAGAATTAGAATGGAAACAAGAATTTATATCTTATACTGTTACTTTTCCTACTGATGGAGTTAAGGTTTTATTTGATGGAATAGAAAAAGGAGTTATAACTAATGGTAAGTTAGTTGTATTAATTGATGATACAGAAGCTAAAGATAGTTATACTGTTACATTTAAAGGTAGTAAAACTAGTATATATGATACTAGTACATTAACAGTAGTTAATAGTTCTATTGCTAATACTGGTGGAAGTTATGATTTAAAACTTCCTACTAGTTCTGTTAAAAGTGGATATAAGAGAACTGACTATGCATCCTCCACGGGGAGTATAACCAAGGGTTCTACTTATGCTGGAACTTGGATTGAAACTGTTGTTAATCTTACTGCTAGTTTTACTAGTTCTACTACTTTAGGCAGTATAAGTAATAATGTATTAACTATACCTAATAATGAATCTACTAATACTAAAAGTGGTACTTTAAGTGTTGTATTTACTTTAGAAAATAAACAAACTAAAGAAGTTAGTGCAGCTTTAAATCAAGCTGCTGGTGCTAAAGTTTATACTGATTGGGTATTAGATTTACAAACTGATGGAACTAGTGTTGAAGCTAAAGGCGGTACTAGAACTATTACTGCTAATGTTGCCCGTAGAACTTATAAATGGAATAACACTGGTACTGTTTATAGTGAAACTGCTACTCCTACTCTTAGTATTAGTGGTAGTGCTAGTCTTAGTGGAAATCAAATAAAATTTACATCAAACGAGAGCGTTTCAGCCCGTTCAGCGACACTTACAGCTAGTTATGTAGGATTGTCCAAAACGGTTACGATAACGCAACAGGCAGGCGCGAAAGTGTATTCAGCGTGGTCTGCTTGGGCTGTTTCTATCTCGGCAAGTACGCAAACCATAGCTGCAAGCGGTGGGTCTGCTACGATAACTACTAATGCTAGTCGTTCTCGTACTTGGACTTGGAATGGTGTTGGTACTACACATACTGATACAGAAACTGCTACACCTACACTTAGTGGTAGTGCTGGTGGATTTACTTTAAATGGTAAAACTGTTACTGCTAGTAATAATACTACAACAAATAGTCGTAGTATAACTATAACTGCTACTAGCAATAGTGTTTCTAAATCTATTACTATAACACAATCTGCTGGTGCTAAAGTTTATAGTAATTGGTCTAATTGGACTGTTAATATTAGTGCTG